>DASTFB010000096.1 GCA_035709005.1 Candidatus Methylomirabilota bacterium
CGTGGTGTCGGGCGCAACGCGCACGGGGGGTTGATGGGGGCCGTGATGTCGGGCGCAACGCGGACGGGGGGGTTGATGGGGGGCGTGATGTCGGGCGCAACGCGGACGGGGGGTTGATGGGGGGGCGTGGTGTCGGGCGCAACGCGCACGGGGGGTTGATGGGGGGGCGTCCCGCCCCCCCATCCTTCAAATGAAAGTCATCCCGCTGGGCGCCGACTCGCTGGGCGTGCGCTCGATGGCGACCTTCGTGGAAGTCGGGCGCACCGGGATCCTGCTGGATCCCGGGGCGACGCTGGCCCCGGCCCGGTTCGGCCTTCCCCCCACCGACGAGGAATGGGACGCGCTCCGCCGCGTGAACGACCGGATCTCCGCCTACGCGACGCGGGCCCAGCTCGTCTTCGTGAGCCACTACCACGAGGACCACTTTCGCTCGGACCCGGCGTCCTACCGGGGCCGCCTGGTGATGGCCAAGGACCCGCGCCGGCTCATGCAGGCCCAACAGGCGCGACGCGGCATCGAGCTCTGGCGCGCCCTTGACGGTCACGCGCGGGTGGAGGCGGCGGACGCCGCCGTCCGCCGGGAGGCCGACCTGACGCTGGAGGTGTCGCCACCGCTGGCCCACGGAGTGGAGGGCACTGCGCTCGGCTACGTGGTGGCCCTCACCGTCGTCGATCACGCTGAGCGCGAGCGGTTCGTGTTCGCCTCGGACGTCCAGGGCCCGCTCTCTCCGGTGGCCGCGGCGTATCTGGCCCGCCAGCGGCCGACCCTCCTCTACCTGTCGGGTCCCCCGTCGTACCTCGAGCACGCGCTCGGGGCGGCGGTCATCGATCGCGCCGTCGAGCACCTGCTCCGCATCATGGAGGCGACCGGCTGCCGCGTCATCCTCGATCACCATGCGGTGCGGGAGGCCCGCTGGCGCCAGCGGCTCGGACGCCTGCTGGAGACGGGCAGGGTCACCACCGCCGCCGGGCACGTCGGCGTGGCCGAGACGCTGCTGGAGGCCGGTCGTCGCGAGCGCTGGAGCGTTCTGCGCCGACCCCCGGCGAGGGTTCCCGGCGAGCGTGCTATGATCACTCGACGCGGCGTCAACCGCCGCACGGCGAAGGGAGGAAGGCCAGAGTGAGCACTGCCAGTGAGACAGCGCTCAAGGTGGGCGATCCGGCTCCCGAGTTCACGGTCAAGTCCGTCGGCCTCAAGGACATCAGCCTGCGCGACTACCGCGGCAAGCACGTCGTGCTGCTCTTCTATCCCTTGGACTGGACGCCGGGGTGAAGCACCTGCATGCCCGCCTTCGATAAGCGCGTGCGCGACTTCGAGGCGGCGAATGCTCAGGTGCTGGGCATGAGCACGGACAGCCCCTTCAGCCACGACGCCTGGGCCAAGGCGGTCGGCATCAGCCACTACCCGCTCCTGTCCGACGTCCACCGGAGCGTGGCCCGGGCCTACGGCGTGTACTGGCCCGACTGGAACGCCAACGTTCGGGCCACCTTCATCATCGATCGACAGGGCGTGGTGCGCTTCACCGAGCGCTACGGTAAGGGCCAGTTGCCCGACCCCGACAAGATCCTGGCCGAGGTGAAGAAGCTCGGCTGACCATACCCTCGAATCGCGTGTCTGGTTGGGTCGGCCGCGCGCCGAGGTGTTCAGCTTCTTCGCCGACCCGGCGAACCTGGCGCGCCTGACGCCATCCTGGCTCGGCTTCCGGCTCCTGGGCCCGGCGCCCCCGATGGCCGCGTTCGCCGTGTTCGACTACCGCATTCGCTGGCTCGGACTGCCGCTGCACTGGCGCGCCTTCATACGGGAATACGATCCGCCGGCGCGCTTCGTCGACGTCCAGGTGCGTGGGCCCTATCACAAGTGGGAGCATCGGCACCTGTTCTGGGAGGAGCAGGGGGGCACATGGGTCGAAGACTACGTGCGTTACCAACTGCGTCTGGGACCGCTCGGCCGTGCGGTCCAGGCCCTGGTCGTCGGCCGGCAGCTCGCGGCGATCTGGGCCTACCGCCGCCGCCGCCTGACCGAGCTGGTGGCTCCCGCGCTGGATCGGCCGCCGTGAAGCGTGACGAGCTCGGCGCCCACATGTCGGTCGCCGGGGGGCTCTGGCGGGCGCTGGAGCGCGGGCACGCCCTCGGCTGCGGCGCCGTGCAGATCTTCCTCAAGAACCAGCGGCAGTGGGCAGCGCCGCCGCTCACCGCCGATGACATCCGGGACTTCGCCGCGGCCCGTCGCCGTACCCGCATCCCCGCCGTCTTCGCGCACGCCAGCTATCTCATCAACCTGGCCGCCCCCGCCTCCCCCGAGTGGGCTCGCGCCGTCGACGCGTTTACCGACGAGCTGGAGCGCGGCGAGGCGCTGGGCCTGGCCTGCCTCGTGGTGCATCCCGGCTCCCACTTGGGCCAGGGCCTGGAGGCCGGGCTGGCCCGCGTGGCGGCGGCGCTCGACGAGGCGATCCGCCGAACGTCCGGCTATCGCATCCGGGTCGCCCTCGAGAACACCGCGGGGGGCGGCGGCACCGTGGGTCGGCGCCCGTCCGAGCTGGGGGCCATCCTGGGCCGCATCGCGCGACCCGAGCGCGCCGGCGTGTGCGTCGATACCTGCCACCTGTTCGCCGCCGGCTACGACATCCGCAAGCCAGGCGGCTGGGAGGCCGTCGTGGCCGAATGCGCAGTCGAAGTCGGGCTCGAGCGGGTTTTGGCCTTCCATCTCAACGACGCGAGGGCCGGACTGGGCTCCGGGCTCGATCGCCACGAGCACATCGGCCAGGGGCATCTCGGTCGCCCGGCGTTCCGCCGGCTTCTCCGGGACCCCCGGTTCGCCCGCGTCCCCAAGGTCCTGGAGACACCGAAGGCCCCGGAGCCGGTGGCCGACCGGCGCAACCTCGCCCGGCTGCGCGCGCTGCGGGTCGGGCCGGCGACGGGGGTCCGCCGGCCCGGCTGACGCCGCTCAGCGGGACGAGGTCACCCCGACCCGCCGACACAACGCGCGCACCGGACAGCGCGAGCAGTGCGGGGAGATCGGCGTACAGACGTTCTGCCCGAAGCTGACGAGGAGATCGTTGTACCCGATCCAGTACCGGCGGGGAAGCCGCTGGCGCAGGGCGGCTTCCGTCTTCTCGGGCGTCCGCGTGCGCACGTAGCCCAGCCGGTTCGAGATGCGGTGCACGTGGGTGTCCACGCAGATCCCCGGCTTGCCGTAGCCCATGGTCACCACCAGGTTCGCGGTCTTACGCCCCACCCCGGTGAGGGTCAGCAGCTCGTCGATCGTCTCGGGGACGCGGCCGGCGAACCGCTCGATGAGGGCCCGACAGATCGCGCGAATGGCGCGGGCCTTCGTGCGATAGAAGCCGACCGGGTAGATGGCGCGTTCGATCTGACGGGGCGTGAGCCGGAGCATGGCCGGCGGCCGGTCGGCCAGGGCGAAGAGCCGGGCTGCCGCCGGGCCCGTGGTGGTGTCCTGCGTGCGCAGGGAGAGGATGCAGGCGATCAAGACCCGAAACGGATCGCGCGACTCGGTCGCGACCACGGCGAGCGCGGTGGGGCTCCACGCCGGCCGCGTGCGCTCCAGCCGCCGGATGATCTCCCCGATCTTCAGGGCTTGCCCTTGAGCGAGTCGAGCAGCGCGCGGGCGCGCGGCACGTCTCTGGCAGTCCAGTCGGCGATGCTGGTCGGCGCGCGCTCGTTGATCACCCGGGTGAGCTCGCGCCGGGCCTCGTCGTGGCGGCCCGCGCTGATCAGGAGCCGGGCGAGGTCGACCCGAACCACCGTGAAGCGCGGGTCGATCTGCAGGGCTTTGCGGTAGTGCTCCTCGGCTTTCTTGCGGTCCCCTCCGAGCAGTTCGGGCACCTCGAACAGGACGTTGCCGGCCAGCGCGTGCCCGCGCGCCGACTTCGGATTCAGCATGAAGATGGTGTCGAGCTCCCGGCGCACGGTTGGCAGGAGAAAGAGCGAGCGCACCACTCCCCGGGCCTGCCCCCAGCGCCCGGTATTGATGGCGTACCACAGGTGCGCCTCCTCGGTGCGGGGCGCCAGCTCGACGGCACGCTGCCCGAGCTCCCGGCCGCGGTCGTAGGCGGCCAGCTTCGCATCCGGCGTGGTCGCCCGCACCTCGCCCAGGAGGAAGTAGACGTGGGACAAGAGAATGAGACTTTCCACGCGACGCTCCCGCGCGATGGCCGCTTCCAGGACATCGCGGGCCCGGTCGAGCCGGGTGAGATCCTCGTGGTAGCGCGCGATCAACCGGCGAGCTTGCTCCTCGGCCGACGAAGCGGCGCCCGCGGTGGGTGTGAGCACGGCCAGGGCGAGCGCGACGGCGACCAGCGCCAGACGGCTCCACATCGGCGGGCACTCTAGCGTCCGCTGCGGCGGAGTGTCAAATCGGAAACGGTTGACATCGGGCTCGCCGTTGCCGATGCTCGCTCGGGGCGGAGCGCCGGTGAGCGAGAGCGGAGCGCGGAGAATCCAGTGGAAGCGCTGAAGGCGCTGGCCCTGGCCGGCATGGCGTGCTGGGCCGGCATCACCGCCTTCTTCTCGTTCGTGGCCGCGCCCGGCCTCTTTCGAGCTCTGGAGCGCCGAGAGGCCGGCGAGCTGGTCGCGACCTTGCTACCGGCCTACTACCAGTGGGGGATCGCGCTGGCTGGAGTCGCCGTCGGCGCGCTGGTCGTGCTCGCCGCACGGGCGAGCGCGGGTCGTCTGCGGCACCTGGTTGGAGCCGCGCTCGGCGCGGTGATGGTGGCCTGCCTGGCCTGGGCGCTCGGCGTGAACCTGCCCGAGGCGAACCGCGCGCGTCGGACGGGTGACGACGCCGGCTTCGCCGTCGCCCATCGCCAGGCGGTGCGGCTGAATGGCCTCGTGCTCCTCTGCGGAGTGGGCGTCGTCGTCCTCGAGGCATTCACTCCCGTGTCCCGGCGCTTGCGCTGACGCGATGCTGCTGGCCCTGGTGCCAGTGGCCGGCGCGGAAGACGTTACCGGGGTCGACGGCCAGCCGATCATGCTCCAAACGCTGCAGCCCGGGACGCGGGTGGTGATTCGCGGGGCGGAGCCTGTCATGCTCCGTGACGGCAGATACGTGGTGATCGCCGAGCCCGGGTCCACGGTCTCCGACCCCGCGGCGCTTCCTCGGGCAACGGTCGTGACGGCCCCAGCGGTGATCAGCGAGCCCATCGTCCGGGGCAGGGTGGTGCGCTTCGATGAGCGTGACGGGCTCGTGGTGCTGGACAACGGTCGCTCCGTGCAGACGCGGGCCGACACGGTCGCGTTGGTCGACGGTCGCCCGGTCGAGGTGTTCGAGCTGCGCCCCGGAATGGATGTCGTGCTCACCGCCATCGATCCGGTGGTGGACCGGAACGGCCGCTACGTGCTCTTGAACGAGGGCCTCGGCGACGACAACGGCTTTCCGCTGGCCCTGGAAGCCGACTTCGAGGGATACGAGGCCGACATCGGCCACGGGGGCACGCAGGTGCAGGCACCCTGACGTCTCTCGGCTGGAGGGGGCGTCACGCCCCCTCCAGCTATTCGTAGCGGAGCGCTTCGATCGGATCGAGCCGCGCGGCCTTGCGCGCGGGATAGAAGCCGAAGAAGATGCCGATGGCCGCGGCGAAGCCGAAGGCCAGCGCGATGGCTTCGGGCGCGACCAGGGTCCGCCACTCCGCCAGATAGCTGATACCCCGGGAGGCGCCCAGGCCGAGGACCACCCCGATCAGGCCGCCGATGAGCGACAGCGTCGTCGCCTCGACCAGGAACTGCAGGAGAATGTCGCGCCCGCGGGCGCCCACGGCCATGCGCAGTCCGATCTCCCGCGTCCGCTCCGTCACCGAGACGAGCATGATGTTCATGATTCCGATACCGCCGACGAGGAGCGACACGGAGGCGATGGCGGCGAGCAGATAGGTCATCACCTTCGAGGATTCCTCCTGGGTCTGGAGGACGTCCGCGATGTTCCGGATCCAGAAATCGTCGTCCTGAAAAGCCTGCAGCCGATGCCGCTGGCGCAGCAGAGCCCGCACCTGCTCCTCGGCCTCGGCCATGTCGTGGCCGGGACGGATCTTGATGGAAATCGTTCCGACGGCGCGGGGGCTGGCCTGGTTCACCCCCTGGATCTTCTTTTCGGTCGTCAGCGGAATCAGGATCACGTCGTCCTGGTCCTGCCCCCAGGAGCTCTGGCCCTTGCGATCGAGCACCCCGACGACGGTGAAGGGGACCTTCTTGATCCGGATGACCTGCTCCAGCGGGTCGCCATCGCCGAAGAGGTTCTGCGCCGTGGTCTGGCCAACGAGGGCGACCTTGGCGGTGCCTTCGAGGTCTTCGAGGCCGAGGGGGCGGCCGGCGGAGACGACCCAATCGCGGGCCTCCAGATAGCCCGGGGTGATGCCCTGAACGCCGGTGGACCAGTTCAAGTTGCCGAAGACGACCTGGGCGTTGGCCCGCCTGGACGGTGCCGCGACCTGAACGGCCGGGATCTCCAGGGCGATGGCCCGGGCGTCGTCCTCGGTGATTCGGGGCAGGGTGCCGTGGCCGAGGCGTAGCCCCCCGGCGCTGACGCTGCCCGGCAGCACGATGATCAGGTTCGAGCCCAGGCTCTGGATCTGCTCGGCGACCCGGACCTGGGCGCCGGCGCCCACGGCCACCATGGCGATGACGGCGCCCACGCCGATGATGATGCCGAGCATGGTCAGCGCGCTGCGCAGCTTGTTGACCCGGAGGGCGCCGAGCGCGATCCGCACCGACTGCAGCAGCGTCACGCCAGCGCCTCCTCGGGCAGCTCGGCCAGGGCCTGGGCCGCGTCGCGGCAGACGCCGGTTCGCTCGTCACGGAGCAGCCGTCCGTCCCGAAAGGCGAGCACCCGCCGCGCGTAGGCCGCGATTTCGGCCTCGTGCGTCACCAGCACGATCGTGAGCCCGGCCTGGTTCAGGCGCTGGAGCAAGGCCATGATCTCCACGCTGGTCCGGGAATCGAGGTTGCCGGTAGGCTCGTCGGCCAGCAACACGACCGGGTCGTTGACCAGCGCACGAGCGATCGCCACGCGTTGCTGCTGACCGCCGGAGAGCTGGCTGGGGTGGTGGGTCTCGCGGTCGGCCAGACCGACGGCGGTCAGACGCTCCCGGGCCCGCTCCCGCCGCGCCCGAACCGGGAGCTCGGCATAGAGCAGCGGCAGCTCGACGTTTTCCAGCGCGCTGGTGCGGGGCAGCAAGTGGAACTGCTGGAAGACGAACCCCACCTTGGCGTTCCGGATGCGGGCCAGGTCGTCTCGCGGCAGCTGGCCCACGTCGACGCCGTCCAGCCAGTAGTGCCCGCCGGTCGGCCTGTCGAGGCAGCCGAGGATGTTCATGAACGTCGATTTGCCGGAACCGGACGGTCCCATCACCGCCACGAACTCGCCCCGCTCGACGCCGACCGTGACACCCCGGAGGGCGTGCACGGTGTGCGGCCCGAGGCGGTAGTCCTTGGTGATCCCTTCCGTCGCGATCAGGACCATGTCAGAGTCTGAGTCGCGGCGCGCCGCCCGGCCGGCCCGGAGCGCCGGCGCCGCCGGACGCCCCGACGACGACGTCCTGGCCCTCCTGCAGATCGCCGCTCACCACCTCGGTGGAGGCCCCGTCGGTGATGCCCAGGCGGATGCTCACCGCCTTCGGCTTGCCGTCGGGACCGAGGATGAACACACGACCGGTCGACGCGCGTCGGGCGGTTCCCAGGGCGTCATAGCGCGCCTGCTGCTCGGGAGTGAGGATTTCGCGGATGCGAGCCCGCGTCGTGGCACGAAGGCGCTGGGTACGCCAGCGCTCCGCCCACGGGCTCCGGATCTCCTTCCGGAGCTCGAGCATTCGCTGACGGCCCTCCTCGAGAATCGGGTCCAGCCGCGCCTGCTGCTCGGCCGAGAGGTCGAGGCCCTTCACCAGGCGCTCCCGGATCTCGGCCACGGACGGCTCACTCCCCGCGGCATCACCGCTGTCGCCGGCGGGCCGGAAGCGAAGCGCGGCGTTGGGCACCTTCAGCGCCTCGGCCTTCTCGGCCACGACCAGCCTGGCGTTCGCCGTCATGCCGGGGAGCAGTCGGCCACGGGGGTTGTCCACGGCCACCACGACGATGTAGGTGACGACGTTCTGGACGACCTGCGGGGCTTTGCGGATCTGTGTCACGCGGCCGGCGAACGTCTCGCCGGGGAAGGCGTCCACCGTGAAGGTCGCCGGTCCGTCGAGCGTCACGCGGCCGATGTCGGCCTCGTCCACGCTGGTGTCGACCTGCATCTTGGTGAGGTCCTGAGCGATGGTGAAGAGCACGGGCGCCTGCAGGCTCGCCGCCACGGTCTGTCCGACGTCGACCTGCCGGGAGACGACCACGCCGTCGACGGGTGCCCGGATGATCGTATGCGCGAGGTCGGCCTGGGCCTGCTGCAACGCCGCCTGCTTTTGCCGGACCTGGGCCTCGGCCGTCTTGAGCTGGGCATCGGCCACGCGCCGCTGGGCCTGGGCCGAGCTGATGGAAGCCAGGCCGGCCTGCTCTTTGGCGTGCGCGGCCTCCAGGGCGGCCTCCGCCGAATCGAAGGTGGCCTGGGCCGTGTCCTGCTCGCTCCTGGCGATGAGCTCGCGCCGGAAGAGCTCGGTCTTGCGCTCGAGGTCCCGGCGGGCGTCGGCCAGGGCCACCTGGGCGCGCGCCGTCTGGGCCCGGGATTCGGCGTGCGCCGCCCGGACGTTCTCGACCTCGGCGCGGGCGCGCTCCACCTGGGCCTGCTGATTGAGGACGGCGGCATGGGCGCCTTCGACCTCGGCCCGGGCCTGGTTGACCTTGGCCTCGAAGGTCACGGGATCCAGGCGGGCGATGATTTGACCCTGTCGGACCACCGAGTTGAAGTCGGCGAGGAGCTCCTTGATCTGCCCGGAGACCTGGCTGCCGACCTGGACCGTCTTCACCGCGTTGAGCGTCCCGGTGGCCGACACGGCGGCGGTGAGGGGCCCGCGCTCCACGCGGCCGAGGCGGTACTGGGGAGCGTTGCCCCCGCTCTGCACATAGAAGTAACCCCAGACACCGGCGGCCACCGCCAGCGTGACTAGACCGAGTGATACATACCGCTTCATCGCCTGTTTAGACGCCCCCGGAGGTCGGTCTCATTTACCCGTACCAGCTTACTGCGGGCAGGCGTTATCGCCTACCGCGCGCGCGATCGAGCCGATAGAGGGCGATCCGGTAGTCGGCCAGCGCCTGGGCCTCGACGTTCTGGGCCTGGGTGAGCGCCAGCTGCGCGTCCGTGAGCTCCAGGATCGTGCCGACGCCGGCGTCGAAACGGCCCTGGGCCAGGCGAAAGTTCTCCTGGGCGGACGCCACCGCGGTCTGAGCGGCCTGCAGCCGCTCCTGAGTCTCTTCGATCGTGATCTGGGCCTGCTCCACCTCTCGCAGCAGATCCAGCTCCAGCGCCCGCACCCGGGAGCGAGCCGCGTCGACGTTGGCCCGCGCCTCGCGGTAGCGGCCGATGCGGCTGCCGCCATCGAATATCGGCCACGTCAGCGAGAGCGTCAGGCTCCACACCTCCTCCAGCTCGTCACGGACGGCGCCGTACGTGCCGCTGCCCGTGATATCGGGGAAGAAGTCGCGGAAGGCCTGGCGCGCCACGGCCTCGGCCGCCTGGACCTGGAGGTTGACCTGCCGGTACTCGGGCCGCTGGCGAAGCGCCTCGGCGCGGATCTGGGCCCGCTCGAGCGCCACGGGCTCGTACACGAGGTTGTCCTGGATCTGGGTCGGCGTGTCGATTCCGATTCCCATCGCCGTATTGAGGGCGACCCGGGCCAGCCGCTCGGCATTGCGGGCGCGGATCAGATCGACGCGGGCGTTGGCCACGTCGACTTCGGCGCGGGCCACGTCCGACCGGGGCCGGGTCCCCACGTCGAAGAATCCCCGGGCGGACTTTAGATTGAGCTCGGCACGCTCCACCGCCTGCTCTTGCACGCGGATCAGCCGCCGGGCGAACAGGGTGTTCGTGTAGGCTTCCTTGACCGCCAGCGCGATGAGCTGCCGCTGCAGCTCCACATCTTCCAGCGCCACTGCCGCCAGCTTCTTGGCCGCCTCGGTCGCCGCCAGGTTCTTGCCGAAATCGAAGAGGAGCTGGGAGAGCGCGACCTGGGCCACCAGCGTGTCCTCGGGGTGGCGCTGCACGATGAACGAGGTGGCGCCGGCCGCCGTAGGCAGGACCGAGCTCTGGCTGCGGCTGGTGCTGATCGAGCTGCTGAACTGGGGCAGGAGCGGGGCCATCGCCTGATCCACGCGGAACCGCGCCGCCGCGTAGTCGTTGAGCCGCGCCTGGATCTGCGGCTGGGTCTCCAGCGCGATGCCCACGGCCTCGTCCATGGAGAGCTGCCGGCCGGCCACCGGGGCCGGCGTGGGCCGCTCGGCCGGCGCCTGAGCTGCCGCCGGCGACGTCGCGGCGGGGAACGTCAGCCAGGCGGCCAGCAACAATGATGTGATTCCTGTTCGTGCGCGCGTCATGCGCGGCTCCTCCGCTCGATTGGCGCCGTGAGGATACCACGACGCTCTGCGCCACGCGGGCGACGCCCGGGCGCGGTGATTGGGGACGGCCGGTGGACGAATAGTGGATGGATGGTGGATAGGTTTTTTCTTGACGACCGCGATATTCTGCGTGCTAGAGTCCCCACGCCACAAGATATAGTGATTTTCAGGGGGGCCGCCCCGGCGGCCGTACCCCCGCGGGCCGGCGGCCAGGCCACCTTGGCGACGGCCTCGTCGAGGCGCTTCAGAGGAGGTCACAGGATGCTATCGGAGAGCCGCCCGGCCAAAGTCGGCAAATGGACCGAACCCGCCCTCCGGGTCTTGCGGGAGCGCTACCTCACGCGCCAGGACGGCAAGGTGGTGGAGACGCCGGAGGAGATGTGCTGGCGGGTGGCGCAGTCCATCGCGGCCGGCGAGGCGCGCTACGGGCGCAGCGCGGCCGCCGTGCGCGAGGTGGCCGAAGCGTTCTACGACATGATGGTGGGCAGCTACTTCCTGCCCAACTCCCCGACCCTCATGAACGCCGGCAAGCGCAACGGGCTGCAATACTCGGCCTGCTACGTCCTGCCCGTGGGCGACTCCATGGAGGAGATCTTCGATTCGGTGAAAGCGGCGGCGATAATCCACAAGAGCGGGGGCGGAACGGGTTTTGCATTCTCGCGCCTTCGTCCCAAGGACGATCTGGTCGCCTCGACCGGCGGGCGCGCCTCGGGTCCCGTATCGTTTCTCCGCGTCTTCAACAGCGCCACGGAGGCCGTGAAACAGGGGGGATGCGTTACTCCGGACACCCGAGTTTCAACGAGCCGCGGCATCGTCGAGATTCGCGCGCTCGGTCCCGCCGAGGCTCCCGCGGATACCTGGCATCGCCACGCCGATCGGCTGCTGGTTGCGACCGACGAGGGTGCCAAGGAATCCGACGAGTTCTACAACCATGGTGTTGCGCTGATCCGTCGCGTTCGGACGCGGCATGGCTACACGGTCGCCGGTACGCTCGAGCATCGCCTGCGCGTGATCGACGAGGAAGGGCGGTACGTCTGGAAAGCGCTCGAAGACCTCAAGGTGGGCGACTGGGTCGCCCTGCAGAAGGGCGGCTACCTTCCGATCGAGGGGTTCCGGTTCCCCGCCTTCACCGCGAGGCAACACCCCAACGCGACGGCGATTCGCATTCCCCAAGCGCCGACGAGAGCCTTGGGAGAGTTCATCGGATACTGCCTGGGAGATGGAGCCATCTCGGTCAACGCCCGGGGCACTGGCCGGTTGATTCTGACTGTCGGCCAGACCGAACCCGATGTCGCGACCTGGCTCCTGCAGATTGCCGACCAGCTGTTTGGTCTTCATCCGATCCGGCAGAGCAAGCCCGATGACGCCTCCGACAACTATTTCTTCAACTCGACGACCCTGGTGAGTTGGCTCAAGGTCATGGGGGTCGAGAAGCCCTCGGCGAGCGAGGTGCGGTTGCCAGAGATTGCCTTCACCGCCGGCCCGGAGTTTGCCCGTGGCGTATTGCGTGGCCTCTTCACAGCCGATGGCACGATCTCGATTGACGGTTATTCCTCGTTGAGCAGCACTTCGCAGGCGCTCGTCGAGGATGTCCAGCAACTCCTCCTCGCCCTGGGCATTCCGTCCAGCGTCTCGGTCGTGGAGCGCCGGGCTGGCGCCTTCGGTGGCAAGCCCCTGCATCGGCTCCGGATCATCACTTGCGACGGTCTTCAGCGATTCGCCGACACGGTCGGCTTCTTTTCGGCCAAGAAGACGGAGCGGCTCGCGCGAGGCTTGAAGAAGGCTTGGGAGCGTAACGATGTCCTTCCCTTCCAGGGAGCGCTGCTCCGCTCGCTCTATGGGGGGCCGGGACGAGGCAGCGGCCCCGGGCGGGGATCGCGGGGGGCCGATCCTCGGCTCTATCGCGCGCTGCAACACTACTTGCCAGGCGTGAGCGCGCCCCGTCATCTGACTCGGTCTCGCTTGGAAAGACTCGCCGAGAAGTATGCTGCCCTTCGTGAGCATCCCACCGTCACTTGGCTCCTCACGAACAATCAGTTCTACGATCAGGTGACCAAGATCGAGGAGGGTGAGTCCCTCACGCTGGATCTCTCCGTGCCTGCCAACAACACCTACGTCGCCAACGGCTTCGTGAGCCACAACACGCGTCGCGGCGCCAACATGGGGATCCTCAAGGTGGATCACCCCGACATCCTGGAGTTCATCGAATGCAAGCTGGACGGGGGGATCACCAACTTCAACATCTCCGTGGCCGCCACCGACGTGTTCATGGACGCGCTGGAGAAGGGCGAGGACTACGACCTGATCAACCCGCACACGGGCAAGGTGGTGGGACGCCTGTCGGCCCAGGAGGTGTTCAGCCGCATCGTGCGCGCGGCCTGGCGTACGGGCGATCCGGGAATGGTGTTCATCGATCGGATCAACGCCAGCCCGGCCAACCCCACCCCCGAGATCGGGCAGATCGAGGCGACAAACCCCTGTGGAGAGCAACCGTTGTTGCCCAACGAGGCCTGTAACCTGGGATCGCTCAACGTCTCCAAGTTCGCCCGGCGCAGCCCGGCCGGCGAGTGGACGATCGACTGGGAGGAGATGGAGCGGGTCATCCGCCTGGCCGTGCGCTTCCTCGACGATGTGATCGAGATGAACCCGTACCCGTTGCCGGAGATCGACGCCACCGTGAAGGCCAACCGGCGGATCGGCCTGGGCATCATGGGGTGGGCGGACCTGCTGTTCCTGCTGGGCATTCCCTACGACAGCCAGGAGGCCATCGAGCTGGCCGAGCGGCTGATGGCCTTCGTCAAGGACGCGGCGCACGATCAGGCGGCGAAGCTCGCCGAGGAGCGGGGGCCGTTCCCGAACTGGAGCCGCTCCATCTACCGGCACGGCCGACCCATGCGCAACTCCACCGTCACCACCATCGCGCCCACCGGCACCATCTCGATGATCGCCGGCTGCTCGTCCGGAATCGAGCCCATCTTCGCGCTGGCCTTCGAGCACCGGGTCAAGCAGCCGGACGGCGAGCGCGTGCTCACCTTCGTCAACGAGACCTTCGAGGCGATCGCCCGCGAGCAGGGGTGGTTCTCCGACGCGCTGATGCAGGAGATCGCCCGCCGCGGCTCGCTACACGGCATCCCCGGCATGCCGGACGCGGCCCAGCGGGTGTTCAAGACCTCGCACGAGATCGGGTACGAGTGGCACGTCCAGCACCAGGCCGCGTTCCAGCGGTCGACGGACAACGGCGTGTCCAAGACGATCAACCTGCCCAACGCCGCCGGCGAAGAGGACGTCGCCAGCGCATATCGTCTCGCCTGGCAGCTGGGCTGCCTGGGCATCACGGTGTTCCGCGATGGCTGCAAGGGCGAACAGGTCCTCAATGTGGGCATCGGCGCCCCCAAGAAGGACGCGCTGGCCGCGGCTCCGGCGGCCACGGGGCCGGTGACGATCAAGCCCCGACCGCACAGCCTCCAGGGCACGACGTACCGGATGGAGACCCCGATCGGGACGGCCTTCATCACGGTCAACGAGACGCAGGACAAGGAGCCGTTCGAGGTCTTCGTCCAGGTCGGCAAGGGCGGCTCCGACACCATGGCGGTGGCGGAGGCGCTGGGGCGCCTGATTTCGCTCATCCTCAGGCTGCCTTCACCGTTCTCGGCGCAGCGCCGACTCGAAGAGGTCATCAGCCAGCTGAGCCGGATCGGTGGAGGCCAGCCGACGGGCTTCGGGCCGGCCAAGATCCTCTCGCTGCCCGACGCCGTCGCGCGGACCCTGGCCGAGCACATCGGGGAGCTGAAGCCCGCCCAGCTAACGGCGGTCTTCGCCAGCAGCAAGAAGAACATCGGGGACCTCTGCAAAGAGTGCGGCCAGGCGACCTTCATCTACGAGGAAGGCTGCAAGAAGTGCCTGAGCTGCGGGTACAACGAGTGCTGATTTCGTCGGAGGGGGCCATTCACAGGCGCGCCCTTTGGGGGGCGACGGCTCCCTCCGAAGCCTCCTCCGAAGCCTCCCCCAAGAGGCTTCGCGGGCAAAGCCCGCGCTCGAACAGCAGAACGTCCGCGAGCCGGTGCTACAATTCCGACGGCATGTCGTTCTCCGGTGGCTCGTACGAGGAGGTCGCGCGGTGGCTCAAGAACTTCCTCATCTCGCACGCCAAACGTGATGATCCGCGCGTAGAAATCGTGTTCGATTCCGGCGACGGACGCGAGGGCCGCTCGTACGGAGCACGTCTGCGACTGGGCGAGCGGCTCTCGGCGCCGTGGGAGCTGGACTACAAGGACGTCGCCGACAATCGCGGGAGCCTGGCCTGGTGCCGCGGCCTGGCCGAGCAGGTCCGGGCGGGGGCCCGGGCCCTCGTCCAGGCGAGGGAACCGGGGGCACGGTAGCGACGACCGCCACGTCCGCTCCCCCCACCCCCGCCGCTGCCCGTCCCGGCCGATGGATCGGCAGCGGCGACCTCAACGGCCTGCTGGGTCTCGCGCTCGACAACACCACCAACCTCGTCATCCTGGCCAGCCTGCTGATCGGCGTCTTCGGGTTTCCATCCGAGCTCGTGCTCACGCGGATGGTGCCGGGCACCGCGCTCGGCGTGCTGATCGGCGATCTCTCCTACACGTGGCTGGCGCTCCGGCTCATGCGACGGACGGGCCGCGACGACGTCACGGCGATGCCGTTCGGAATCGATACGCCGACGCTGTTTGCGATGGTATTCGGCGTCCTGGGGCCAGTGAAGCTCGCGACGGGGGATCCGGACCTGGCCTGGAAGGTCGGCATGGCGATGACGATCGCGATCGGACTGGTCAAGACGGGCCTGGCCTTCACTGGAGAGTGGACCCGGCGTGCCGTGCCACGGGCCGCGCTGCTCGGCTCCATCGCCGGCGTGGGGATCCTCATGATCGCCTTCCTGCCCGCGCTCAAGGTGTTCCGCGATCCCGTCGTGGGCCTGGTGGCGCTGGCCGTGCTGTGCCTGGCGCTCTTCGGGGGCGTTCGCATGCCGTTCGGCATGCCCGGAGCCCTGGCCGCCGTCACGGCGGGCGCAGGGATCTTTTGGCTACGCGCGGGTCTCGGCGGGCCCCCGCCGGCCCATGCGCTGCCCGTGGCGGGACTGGGCCTGGCGCTGCCGTGGCCGTCGCTGGCCTGGATGGCCGCGCTGCCGGCCGCGCTGCCGTACCTGTCGATCGCGCTGCCCTTCGCGCTGGTGACCGTGATCGGCGGGATCGACAACACCGAGTCGGCGGCGGCGGCCGGCGACGAGTACCGCACCCGCGACATCCTCATGACCGAAGCGCTGGCTACCATCGCCGCCGGCGTGGCCGGCGGTGTGGTGCAGAACACGCCCTACATAGGGCATCCGGCCTACAAGGCCATGGGCGCCCGGGCCGGGTACACGCTGGCGACCGGCCTGGTGATCGGCGTGGGCGCGGCGCTGGGCGCGCTGTCGGCGCTGATGACGGTCCTGCCGGAGGCCGCCGTGGCCCCGATCCTGATCTTCATCGGGCTCGAGATCACCGCCCAGGCCTTCCAGGCCTCGCCGGCCCGGCACGGTCCGGCCGTGGCCCTGGCGTTCCTGCCCGTCGCCGCGGCTGTCGTGCTCATCGTCGGCGGGAGCCTGCTCGGCGCTCTCGGCAAGACGCCGGCCGATCTGTCTGGCGACGCCGGCGCCACCTGGGCCGCGCTGGTCGTGCTGGGGAACGGCTTCATTGTCACCGCGGTGCTATGGGCGTGGGCCCTGGTCGCCATGCTCGAGCGCCAGGCGGGGATCGCGTGCGCCGTCCTGGCCGCCGCTAGCCTGGCCACGCTCTGCGGCGTCATCCACTCGCCGCTGCCGAACGGGGCGCTGTTCTGGCCCTGGGCAGCGCCCGACCCCGTCAGCGCCCACATCGCCGGCGCCTACGGCATGGCTGCCACGCTTTGTTGGCTGGCAGTCGGGCGGCGCGCCCGATAAGATGAAGGTATTCCGCGCACCCATCGTGAAGACTCTGCACACGCTCTCGAAGCAGCGGCGCGCGAGCGCAGCGTGACGGCACGCCCGGGAACCCCGGAGCGTCCGCTCCGCGTCGCGATCGTCGGCGCCGGGCCGGCCGGCTACTATGCGGCCGACGCCCTCCTGCGCCAGGATGGGGTCGTCGTCGACGTGGACATGTTCGACCGTCTGCCCACGCCGTACGGGCTGGTCCGCCTCGGGGTGGCGCCGGACCATCAGAAGATCAAAAACGTCACCACCACCTTCGACAAGATCGCCGCCCATCCCCGATTCCGTTTCTTCGGCTGCGTCGAGCTGGGCCGCGACATCAGCGTGGACGATCTCCGGCGGCACTACCACCAGATCGTCTACTGCACGGGAGCTCAGACGGACCGGCGGATGGGCATTCCCGGCGAGGATTTCAAGAACAGTCACCCGGCCACCGAGTTCGTCGCCTGGTACAACGGGCACCCCGACTACCGCGACTGCCAGTTCGATCTGACGCAGGAACGCGTGGCCATCGTCGGCGTGGGCAACGTGGCCGTCGACGTGGCGCGGATCCTCTGTCGTTCGACGGAGGAGCTGGCGCGCACCGACATCGCCGAGGATGCCCTGGAGGCGCTCGCCCAGAGCCAGGTCAAGGAGGTCTACCTGCTGGGGCGTCGGGGACCGGCCCAGGCGGCCTTCACCAATCCGGAGATCAAGGAGCTCGGCGAGCTGCCCAACGCCGACCTGGTGGTCCGGGCCGACGAAGTCGAGCTCGATCCTGTCAGCCGGGCGGCCCTCGAGCGCGATCCGGACCGCGCGACCCGCAAGAAGATGGAGATCCTGCAAGAGTTCGCCCGCCGGCCGGCCACGGGGAAGCCCCGCCGGCTGATCGTGCGCTTTCTCGTGTCGCCGGTGGCCCTGCTCGGCGACGAGGTCGGGAGCGTCAGGGCGATCCGGCTGGTGAAGAACCGGCTGTATGCAACGGACACGGGGAGCCTGGTGGCCAAGCCCACCGACGAGTTCGAGGACCTGCCGGCCGGCCTGGTCTTCCGCTCGGTCGGTTACCGGGGCCTGCCGCTCGCGGACGTGCCGTTCCAGGACGCGACCGGCGTCGTCCCCAACGTGCGAGGCCGCGTCGTGGACCCGACCACGCGCCAGCCCCGGGTCGGGGAATACGTCGCCGGTTGGATCAAGCGCGGCCCCACCGGCGTGATCGGCACTAACAAACCGGACGCCGTGGAGACGGTCGCCTGCATGATGGAGGACCTCGGCCTGGGCCGGGTCCAGGCGCCCGCGGCGCCAGGCGCCGAGGCAGTGGAGCAGCTGGTGCGGGAACGGCAGATCGAGTGCGTGTCGTACGGCGACTGGCGACGGCTCGACGGGCTCGAGATCGCGCGGGGTCGGCCGCTCAGGCGCCCGCGCGTGAAGTTCACGCGCATCAAAGACATGCTCGCCGCGCTGGGCCGCTGAATAGCGCCTTGACCGCTTCCGTCCTAGGTGGTAAATGGGCTCGACGTTGTGAACGCCGTCACGAACTCGAGAGGAGGCAGCATGACGAGGCTCGGAAGGGTGTTGGCCATGGTGGCGGCGGTCACCGTGGTGACCGGCGCGGGCGTCGGCGGCGCCTTGGCCCAGGGCGAGTGGAAGGCCCCGGCATCGGCGAAGGCCATGAAGAACCCGGTCAAGGGTGTAGGAAGCGCCAAGAAGAACATCGACACGAACTGTGTGCCCTGTCACGGGCCAGGCGGCAAGGGCAACGGCCCGGCCGCGGCCGCGTTGCCGCCCCCCAAGCCCGCGGACTGGACGTCGCAGAAGGTCCAGAGCGAGGCCGACGGTGAGCTCTTCTGGAAGATCTCCAATGGCCGCGGAGCCATGCCGCCCTGGAAGCACCTGCCCGAGAAAGACCGCTGGGAGATCGTCAACTACATCCGGACGCTCAAGGGTAAGTAACCCACCGGCTCCGGCTGTCTGCCGCGCCCCGGGGCTGCCATCCTCACGGTCTGGCGGTTCCGGGGCGTTCGTTTGTCGGTGAGCGGTGACGGTTGCGGGGTGGCGGCTGGCCAGTATCGACCTCGGCACGAACACCGTGCGCCTGCTCGTCGTGGAAGCCGAACGGGCGGGAGCCTGGCGGGTGCTCGACCAGGACCAGACGGTCACCCGGCTCGGCGAGGGGCTGGCGAGCCGCGGATGCCTGGGCGGGGAGCCGATGGCGCGGACGCGCGCGGTGGTCTCCGCGTACCTGGCGCGCGCCCGACGCGCGGGCGCCGGAGACGTTCGCATCGTGGCGACCAGCGCCGTTCGCGAGGCGGCCAACGGGCCGGACTTCTGTGCCGCGCTCGAGGCGATCGGCGCGGCGGTCCAGGTCGTGAGCGGCGAGGATGAAGCACGGCTCACCCTGCTCGGAATCGTGCGGGGCCTCGGTTGGCCGGGCGGGCCGCTGCTGGCCTTCGACATCGGGGGCGGGAGCACCGAGTTCGTGCTGGCCGCCGACGGCCGCGTCGTGGCGTCGGCCAGCCTCCGGCTCGGCGTGGTCGGGCTGGCCGAGCAATACCAGTTTCCCCGCGCCGTGGACTGGCCACGCTACCGCGAGTTGGAGCAGCTCGTCCGTGGGCGCCTGGTCGCGGAGCTGCCGCCGGCCATCCGCCGGGCCGGGGCGCGCGAGCTCGTCGGTACCGCCGGGACCGTGACGGCGCTGGCCGCGCTCGACCTCGACCTCACTCGATACGATGCCGGCCGTGTTCACGGCCACCGGCTCCCGCGCGCCGTCGTGGAGCGGCTGCGGGACCGCCTGGGCGCCCTCACCGTCGAGGAGCGAGCCGCCTTGCCGTGCCTGGAGCCGGGGCGGGCCGACCTCATCGTCCCCGGGGTCGCCATCACGCTGACCGCGCTCGACGTGATCGGGGCCGACGCCGTCGTGGTCAGCGACTGGGGACTGCGGGAAGGCATTCTGGCCGAGGCCCTGGAGGGCCACCGATGAGCCTGCGCACGCTCTTGCTGGCGCTGGCGACCCGGCCGCGGATCGGCGACTGGATGGATCGACTGCCCGCCACGCGGCGCTTCGTCCGCCGCTTCGTCGCGGGCACGACGGCCGAAGAGGCGCTGGCCGTCGTGGCCGATCTGAACCGCCGCGGCCTGTGGGGCGCCGTCACCTGTCTGGGCGAGAACGTGCGGGCCACCGCCGACGCCGAGCATGCGGCGACCCGGTACGTAGACCTGCTGGCCGAAATCAAGCGTCGGGAGCTGGTCGCGCTGCCCTCGCTGAAGCTGACCCATCTCGGGCTCGACCTTGGCGAGGCGGTCTGTGTGGCGAACCTCACCCGCGTGCTGGAGCAGGGGCGAGCGACCGGCACTCGCGTGTGGATCGACATGGAGTCGTCGTCCTACACCGACCGTACGCTCGCCCTCTACGCCCGATTGCGCCCGCGATACGAAAACGCGGCCTGCGTCGTCCAGGCGTACCTGCGTCGCACGCCGAACGACGTCGAGCGTTTGATTCCGCTGGGCTCCACCATCCGGCTGTGCAAGGGCGCCTACCGCGAGCCGGCGGCGATCGCGTTTCCCGACCGGCGGGACGTCGACCGTGCCTTCGCGCACCTGACCGACCGCCTGCTCGCCCCCGACGCCCTGGCCCAGGGCGTGTACACGGGGTTCGCCACCCACGACGAGCGGCTCATCGCTCATGCCGAGGGCCTCGCCGGCGAGCGTGGCGTCGGCGCCGATCGCTTCGAGATCCAGATGCTGTACGGCATCCGTCCCGAGCTGGCCGGCGCCTTGCGCGCTCGCGGGCTGTCCGTGCGGGTGCTGGTGCCGTTCGGAGAGGACTGGTACGGGTACTTCATGCGGCGCCTGGCCGAGCGTCCCGCTAACCTCGTGTTTCTCCTGCGTAATCTCTGGCGCCGCTGACGGGCTGATTTGACACCACCGGCAGCCCCGAATATGCTGAGAGCCACTGTGATGGACGATGTCGCGGTCCTGGTGCTGAACACCACCTTCGAGCCGCTGCATTTCACGAACGCCCGCCGCGCGATCACGCTCTTGCTGGCCGGCAAGGCCGAAGCCGTGGAGGCGTCTCCCCGCGTCGTGCGCTCACCGTCCGTCATCTTCGCGCTGCCCGCCGTGATCCGGCTCGCCATCTACATCCGCAAGCCGTTCGTCGATCGGGTGGCCTTCAACAAGAAGAACATCCTGCGCCGCGATGGCTACACCTGCCAGTACTGCAACCGACGCGGCGAGCGCCTGACCGTGGACCACGTCCTGCCCCGCTCGCGAGGCGGCGAGACGTCGTGGACCAACGTGGTGGCGGCCTGCCTGCGCTGCAACCTCAAGAAGGGCAACCGCCTGCTGGAGGACGCCGGGATGCGGCTCCTGCGCGAGCCGGTGCATCCGAAGTTCGTGTTCTCCACCCACATGCTGAAGCACCCTCACGCGACTTCGCTGCTCGACTCCTGGCGCAAGTACCTGGTGGCCGTCTCGGCGCCGCTCTGAACAGGGCCCGGGCAGGGCTGTCGCCACGCCCGTGCCCCGCCGGAATCACCCGTGGCTACCGCTCGTTCGCGTGAGGAGAGTCGTGAACCCGGCCCCCTCTTCCGGCTGACCTCGGACTTTCCCCCGCGGGGGGACCAGCCCCAGGCCATCGCCCGGCTGACCGACTACCTGCGCGAAGGCCGCCGCCACGTCGCCCTGCGCGGGGTCACCGGCTCGGGGAAGACGTACACCATGGCCAACGTCATCGCCCGGATGGGCCGGCCCACGCTGGTGCTCTCGCCCAACAAGACGCTGGCCGCCCAGCTCTTCAGCGAGTTCAAGGCCTTTTTCCCCCACAATGCGGTGGAGTACTTCGTCTCCTATTACGACTACTATCAGCCGGAAGCCTACATTCCCCAGTCCGACACGTACATCGAGAAGGACGCGCTCATCAATGACGAGATCGACCGCATGCGCCACTCGGCCACGCGCTCGCTGATGGAACGCCGCGACGTGGTGGTGGTGGCCTCGGTGTCGTGCATCTACGGCATCGGCGCGCCCGAGACCTACCAGGAGATGCACGTGGGCCTGCGGACCGGCGAGCGGATGGACCGGGACGAGATCATCCGCCGCCTCATCGCCGTGCAGTACGAGCGCAACGACTATGATTTCCACCGGGGAACGTTCCGGGTGCGCGGCGACGTCGTCGAGATCTTCCCGGCCAACGAGGAGAGCCTGGCCTTGCGGGTCGAGCTGTTCGGCGACGTGGTGGACGCCATCCGCCAGATCGATCCCCTCCGGGGCGCCGTCACCCAGGAGCTCGACAGCGTCCGGATCTATCCGGCCAGCCACTACGTCACCCCGGCCGCCCAGCTGGAGCGGGCGCTCCAGACGATTCACGAAGAGCTGCAGGAGCGTCTGGGGTTTCTGCGGTCGCGTAACCGGCTGCTGGAGGCCCAGCGGCTGGAGCAGCGGACGCTCTTCGACATGGAGATGTTGCGGGAGCTCGGCTACTGCCACGGCATCGAGAACTATTCCCGGCACCTCACCGGGCGCCGGCCGGGGGAGCCGCCGCCGGTGCTCATCGAGTACCTGCCCACCGACGCGCTGGTCATCATCGACGAGAGCCACGTGGCCGTGCCCCAGCTGCGCGGGATGTACTACGGCGATCGGTCCCGCAAGGAAGCCCTCGTGGAGTACGGCTTCCGCCTGCCCTCGGCCTTCGACAACCGACCCCTCACGTTCGAGGAGTTCACCCGACTCACCGGTCAGACGGTCTACGTGTCGGCGACGCCCGGCCCTTACGAGCTCGAGATGGCCGGGGGGGCCGTGGGGGAGCAGGTGATCCGGCCCACCGGCCTGATGGATCCCGGGATCACCGTGCGACCGGCAACCTCCCAGGTGGACGATCTCCTTCACGAGGTCCGGGTCCGGGCCGAACGGGAGGAACGGGTCCTGGTGACCACGCTGACCAAGCGCATGGCCGAGGACCTCACCGAGTACTACCAGCAGGCCGGGTTGCGTGTTCGTTACCTGCACTCCGACATCGACACGCTCGACCGCGTGGCCGTCATCCGCGACCTCCGCCTGGGCAAGTTCGACTGCCTCATCGGAATCAACCTGCTGCGCGAAGGCCTCGACATCCCCGAAGTCTCGCTGGTGGCCATTCTCGACGCCGACAAGGAAGGGTATCTGCGCTCGGGCACCTCGCTGATCCAGACGGCCGGCCGGGCCGCCCGGAACGTCAACGGCGAGGTCATCATGTACGCCGACCACATCACCGAGTCGATGGCGGCCACCATCCAGGAGACCGAGCGGCGGCGGGCCTTGCAGGCCGAGTACAACGCCGCCCACGGCATCACCCCCGAGTCGATCCGGAGCTCCATCCGGGAGCTCCTGCAGACGGTCTACGAGCGCGACTACTACACCGTCGAGGTCGCGGCGCCCGCCGAGGAGCGTTTCGCCACGCCGGCCGAGCTGGCCCAGCGCATCGCCGAGATGGAGACCCGGATGCGCGAAGCCGCCCGCCGGCTGGACTTCGAGCAGGCCGCCGAGCTGCGCGACCGTGTCCGCGCCCTGAAGAAGCTGCAGACTGCTTGAACAGGGCACGGGCACCCGGGCTATCGCCCGCCCGTGCCCCGCCGGAATCACCGCTGGCGGACGATCACCGGCGTGATGAGAGTTGCTGACATCGGTGCCGCTCTACCCTCGCCGGGGCCCCTTCCAGTACATACCGCCCGTGCCCGGTACAATAGCCCTGTGGCGCTCGAGGAGAAGCTGGCCGGGCTGCCCGATCGGCCCGGGGTTTACTTGTACCGGGACGTCAAGGGACAGGTGCTCTACGTCGGCAAGGCGGCCTCGCTGCGGAGCCGCGTCCGTTCGTACTTCCACGAAGCCCGGCCTCGCGACGCCAAGACCGACGCCCTGGTGCGTCACATCCACGACCTCGAGTACATCGTCACCGACAACGAGCTGGAAGCGCTGATGCTCGAGGCCAATCTGGTGCGCAAGCACCGGCCCCGCTACAACATCATCCTGCGGGACGACAAGCACTATCCGTTCCTCAAGCTGACCACCAACGAGGAGTTCCCCCGGCTCGTGGTCGCTCGTCGCGTCGCCAACGACGGCGCCCAGTACTACGGCCCCTTCTATCCGGCGACCGCGATGCGGGAGACCCTGCGGCTGGTCCGCCAGCTCTTCCCCCTGCGCACCTGCGCGATCAAGATCGACGGGCGGCTGGAACGGCCCTGCGTGCAGTACTATATCCAGCGCTGCAACGCGCCCTGCACCGGCTGGGAGACGCGGGAAGGGTACGCGCGCACGGTGCGCGCCGTACAGGACTTCCTCGAGGGCAAGGAGGATGACTTGGCCGTCCGCCTGACCCGGGAGATGGAGGCGGCGGCCGTCGAGGAGAAGTTCGAGCGTGCCGGCGTGCTCCGCGACCAGATCCAGGCGCTCAACAAGGTTCGGGAGCGCCAGAAGATCATCTCGACCGAGCCGGTGGACCAGGATGTGATCGGGGTGGTCCGGCAAGGCCAGGATGCCTGCCTCGAGGTGTTCTTCGTGCGCAAGGGACGCCTGATGGGCCAGGAGGCGTTCTTCGTCGACCGGGTGGCGGGGTGGAGCGACGGCGAGATCCTCTCGGCGTTCCTGCGGCAGTTCTACGGCAAGCAGGTGACGCCGGCGCCCGAGCTCCTGCTCTCGGAGGCGGTGCCCGAGCCCGATCTGCTCGGGCAGTGGCTGAGCGGGTTGGCCCGCCGTCGCGTGCAGCTGGTGGTGCCCCAGCGCGGGGCCCGGCGCGAGTTCGTGGCCATGGCCGAGGCCAACGCGGCCATCGCGCTGCAGAACCATCTGCTCTCGAGAGAGAACCGGCAGCAGCTCGTGCTCGAGGAGCTGCAGCGGGCCCTGAATCTTCCGGGGCTGCCCAACCGGATCGAGGGCTACGACATCTCCTCCATCCACGGCGCCGAGCAGGTGGGGGCGATGGTGGTGTGGGAGAACGGGGGGCTGAAGAAGGACGACTACAAGCGCTTCCGGATCAAGACGGTGGCGGGCGCCGACGACTTCGCCTCGCTCGCCGAGATGCTGCGGCGGCGGTACGCGCGCTCCCTGGAGCAGGGCGATCCCCTGCCAGACCTCGTGCTGATCGACGGCGGCCGCGGCCAGCTCAACGTCGGGCTGGCGGTCCTGCAGGAGCTCGGGCTGGACTGGATTCCCGTGGTGGCGCTGGCCAAGCAGCGGGAGGAGGTGTACCGTAACGAGGCGCTCGAGCCCCTGGTCCTGGACCCGACCTCTCCGGCGCTGCACACGCTGCAGAAGATCCGCGACGAGGCGCATCGGTTCGCAGTGACGTATCACAAGACGCTCCGGACCAGACGAACCATTCAATCGGTGTTGGATGCCATTCCCGGGGTGGGCCCCACCATCCGGACGAGCCTCCTCAAGACGCTCGGCTCGGCGCGGCGGGTGCGCGAAGCGAGCGTGGCCGAGCTGGCCGCGGTGCCCAAAGTGACGCCGAAACTGGCCCAGCGCATCTACGACCACTTCCACGGCGTGGCCGCCTCCGCCGGAGTGGCCGGGGAACCGGGGAAGCTCCGTCAGGATTACACCGTCGAGCGCCAGCCTGGCTCGAGGGGAGGTGAGGACGAATGAAGAAGATGCTGGCAGTGTTCGCCGTCGTGGTGGCCAGCGCGTTCCTGGGGGGCACCGTGGCCGAGGCCAATCAGTGCCCAACTCTGATCAAGCAGCTCAGAGACGCGGCGGCCAAGGAGAAGGACCCGAAGAAGAAGGCCACGATCCAGAAGCTGACCGCGGAGGCCCAGAAGCTGCACGACACCGGCAAGCATGCCGACTCGGTGAAGAAGGCCGACGAGGCCGCCAAGGCGGCGGGAATCATGCTGCAAAAGAAGATGTAGGTCCTTCCGACCTACCGGCCCCTCCGCCCGGTGTGCGGAGGGGCCGTTTCTTGCCTCTGCTCCCCCAGTCTGGTAGAACACAAGCCTGATCATGCCGACCGAGCGGTATCCCCACCAGGAGATCGAGGCCAAGTGGCAGCGTATCTGGGAGGAGCGGAAGCAGTTCCGCGTCACCGAGGATCCCAGCCGACCGAAGTTCTACTGCCTGGAGATGTTCCCGTACCCCTCGGGACGCATCCACATGGGCCACGTCCGCAACTACGCCATCGGCGATCTCCTGGCCCGCTACAAGTGGCTGCGCGGCTACAACGTCCTCCACCCGATGGGCTGGGACGCCTTCGGCCTGCCCGCCGAGAACGCCGCCATCGAGCACGGGGTGCACCCGGCGATCTGGACCTACGAGAACATCGACTATATGCGCCGGCAGCTCCAGACGCTCGGGATCGCCTATGATTGGGACCGCGAAGTCACCACGTGTGATCCCGCGTACTACCGGTGGGAACAGCTCATCTTCATCAAGATGTTCGAGCGCGGCCTGGCCTATCGCCGCCGCTCGACCGTCAACTGGTGTCCCTCCTGCGCCACCGTCCTGGCCAACGAGCAGGTGGAGGACGGGCGCTGCTGGCGCTGCGATTCCCCGGTCACCCCCCGGGAGATCGAGGGCTGGTTCTTCAAGATCACCGACTACGCCGACGAGCTGCTCGCCTGGTGCGACCGCCTGCCGGGCTGGCCCGAGCGCGTGATGACGATGCAGCGGAACTGGATCGGGCGCAGCGAGGGCGTGGAGTTCGATCTGCCGGTGGCCGGCCGGCCCGGGGTGACGGTCCGTGTCTTCACCACGCGTCCCGACACCGTCTTCGGTATGACCTACGCGGTGCTGGCCCCCGAGCATCCCCTGGTCGACGTCCTCATCGCCTCCGAGACCGAGCGAGCGGCCGTGGAGGCGTTTCGCCGCGACGTGGCCCGGCAGAGCGAGATCGAGCGGCTGGCCACCGACCGCCCCAAGCGCGGGCTCCGCCTGACCGCCCGTGTCGTCAACCCGTTCACCGAAGCCGAGATCCCGCTGTTCATCGCGGACTACGTCCTGATGGGATACGGCACCGGGGCCATCATGGCCGTTCCCGGCGAGGACCAGCGGGACTGGGATTTCGCCCGGCAGCACGGCCTGCCCATCGTCGAGACGGTTCGCCGACCTGCGGGCTGGGTCGGCGAGGCCTACAGCGGGGACGGCATCAAGATCAACTCCGGGTTCCTGGACGGGCTGTCGGTGGCCGAGGCCAAGCGCAGGGTCATCGACTGGCTCGTGACGCGGGGGCTGGGCGAGGCCAAGATCAACTATCGCCTCCGCGACTGGGGGATCAGCCGCCAGCGCTACTGGGGAGCCCCGATCCCGGTGCTCTACTGCGACGGCTGTGGCACCGTCCCCGAGAAGGAGGAGAACCTGCCGGTCGTCCTGCCCCGCGACGTCCAGATCCGCGGCAAGGGGGGCTCACCGCTCGCCGACGTCGCCTCCTTCGTGAACGCCCGGTGTCCGCGCTGCGGGGGCCCGGCCCGCCGCGAAACCGACACGATGGACACCTTCGTGGAGTCGTCGTGGTATTTCCTCCGCTACTGCTCCCCGCACTACGACCGCGGCATGGTCGACGCCGCGGCGGCCGCGTACTGGATGCCGGTGGACCAGTACATCGGCGGTATCGAGCATGCCGTCCTGCACCTGCTCTACGCCCGCTTCTACACCAAGGTGCTCCGCGATCTCGGCCTGGTGAAGGTCGACGAACCGTTCATGGCGCTGCTGAGCCAGGGCATGGTCATCAAGGATGGCGCCAAAATGTCCAAGTCCAAGGGCAACGTCGTCGATCCCGACGAGCTGATCCGCAAGTACGGCGCGGACACCGCGCGGCTGTTCTCGCTGTTCGCCGCCCCGCCCGAGAAGGATCTGGACTGGAACGACCACGGCGTGGAGGGCGCGTTCCGGTTCTTGAACCGGGTGTGGCGGTTCGTCACCGAGCGGGTGGAGGCGATTCGTGATGCGATCGTTGATGTCGGGGGGGGCGAGACGCCACCCCCGACTGCCCCCCCGGTTCGCGCGAGGGCAACGGCCCGCTCCGGAGAGGCGGCGGCGGTTCTTACGGGCGAGGGGCGGGCGTTGCGGCGGACGATCCACGAGACGATCGCGCGGGTCACCGAGGATATCGAGCGCGACATGCATTTCAACACGGCGGTGAGCGCCATCATGGAGCTGGTCAACGCGCTCCACGCCTACGAGGCCGCCGGCCCGGAGCCGGGCGCTCGGGAGGAGCGCCGAGCGCTGCTGCGCGAAGCGGTGGACACGCTGCTGATCCTGCTCGCTCCGTTCTGCCCTCACATCGCCGAGGAGTTGTGGTCGCAACTCGGCCACCGGGAGAGCGTGTTCCGCGCGGGATGGCCGCGCGTCGACCCGGCCGCGCTGCAGCGCGACGAGGTGACGGTCGTGGTGCAGGTCGATGGCAAAGTGCGCAGTCGTCTCACCGTCGGCGCCGGCGCCGCCGATGCCGATGTGGAGCGTCAGGCCCTCGCCGACGCTCGGGTCCGCCCGTGGCTGACCTCGCGGCAGGTCGAGCGGGTCGTGGTCGTCCCCAACCGACTGGTCAACATCGTGACCCGCTCGTGAGGCTGGGCCGTGGCCCCATCGGCGCCGGCGTGGTGATCGCCGCCGTCGTCCTCACCGCGGCCGGCTGCGGATACTCGTTCCGGGGGACGCTGCCCACCCATATCCAGACCATCGCGGTGCCCATCTTCACGAATCACACCAGCGAGCCGGCCGTCGAAAACGTCATCACCCGGGCCGTGGTCGAGGCGTTCTCGACGAACGGCCGCCTCCGCGTGGTCGGTCGTGAGCGGGCCGATTCTCTCCTGGAGGGCGAGATCACGGGCTACGAGCTGGTGTCGCTGGCCTTCGATCCCTCGGCCGCCGTACGGCGCTATCGGCTCGTCGTCACCATGAACCTGCGCTACCGGGACCTCCGGGAGCGGACGCTCCTGTTCGACCAGAGCGGGTTCCAGGAGCGTGCCGACTTCCAGGTGGGGGCCGCCGTCTCTCAGACCCTGGTCCAGGAAGACGCCGCGTTGCGCGCGGCCGCCGTGGAGATCGCGCGGGCTGTGGTCGCGCTCACGCTCGACCGGTTCTAGCCTCTCGCCCCGTGGATTACGTCGCCTTCCTGCGGAGCGCCGAGCGGGGTCAGCTGCCGCCGGTCGCCCTGCTGCACGGGGGTGACGCCCAGCTCCTCGACGACGCCTTGCGGGCGGCGACCCGGGCCATGGCGGTGGAGCCTTCCCTGGCGGTGTTCGACCGCGACGTCTTCGACGGGCGCGAAGTCGACGTCGACGCCATGGTCAACGCTGCGCTCACCGTGCCCGTGCAGGCCGCCTTCCGGCTGGTGGTGGTGCGGCGGTCCCAGGCGCTGGCTGCCCGGGGCGCAGAGGCGCTCAAGCGGTACGTGGCCAAGCCGAACCCGGCAGCCTGTCTCCTGCTGCTGGCCGATGAGCCGCTCGGCGCCTCGCGCGATCGCAAGCATCCCCATTGGCTGCTGGATGCCGTGCCGGCCGCCGCGGTGGTCGAACTGCTGGCGCGCCGGGGCCGGGCCCTCGAGGAATGGCTGCGGCAGCGCGCGGCCGCCGAGGGCCTCACGGTCAGCGAAGAGGCGGCGCGGCTCCTGGTGCAGTGGGTGGGCGACGACAGCGCCACGCTGCTCGGCGAGGTCCGCAAAGCCGCGCTGGCCGGCGGTTCGAGCAATGCCACTGTCGGGGTGAACGAGGTCACGGCGGTGGTGGGCGAGCATCGCCTGAGCGGCATCTTCGACCTCACCCGGGCCATCGAGCGCCGTGAGCTCGGCCTGGCCCTGCGCACGCTGGAGCGGCTTCTGGCGGTGGAAGACGCGATGCTCGTGCTGGCCACGCTCGGCCGTGAGGTCCGAACGGCCCTGCTGGTTCAGGAGTGGCGCTCGCGCGGCCAGTCGGTCGAGCAGATCGCGCGCGTGCTCCGGCGCCCGCCGGGCGCCGTCGAGGCGGTCGTCGCGGCGACCACGGGACGCTCCGTCCAGAGCCTCACGGAGCGGCTGGAGCGGTGCTGGCGAGCCGAGTGGCGGCTGAAGTCGGGGGGAGAGCCCAGGGCGGAGCTGGCCGCGCTGGTCACGGAGCTGGCGAGCGCTCCGTGACCCTAGCTGGGGAGACTGGCCAGCCTGCGGGCGAGCGCCGACTTCTTGCGGGCCGCGGTATTGCGGTGGACCACGCCCTTGCTCACGGCCTTGTCCAGGGCCCGGATGGCGGCCAGGGCGGTGGCGCGCGCGTCGGCGCTGCCCTCGCTGACCGCGGTCCGGGCCGTCTTCACCGCGGTCCGCACCCGCGAGCGTTCCGTCCGGTTACGCGCCCGCAGCTTCTCGTTCTGGCGGATCCGTTTCAGCGCCGATTTCGTGTTGGCCAACGACCTCTGCCTCCTTGGATGATCGCTGCTGGATTCTCCCGCAACCACCCGCCGATTGCCAGCGGATTGTCGCGTCGTGCCACACCGCCCCACGGCGCGGGGACGAGGTCATGAGCGTCGAGCGGCAAGTGGTGCGGGCGCTGGGAAGCATCAGCGCCGCCACGCTGGCCAGCCGGGTCCTGGGCTTTGTCCGCGACATGGTCGTGGCCCTGGCGTTCGGCGCGGGTCCCGTCACCGACGCTTTCTTCGTCGCCTTCCGCATTCCGAACATGCTGCGCCGGTTGCTGGGCGAAGGGGCCCTGTCCACGGCGCTGGTTCCCGTCTTTACGGAGTATGCGACCACCCGCGCCCGTCAGGATTTCCTGCAGATGTTGCGCGCCGTGCTGGGCGCCTCGCTGGCGGCCTTGACCGTGACCACGCTGCTGGGCATCGCCGCCGCCCCGTGGATTCTGCGGGTGATCGCCCCGGGGTTCGCCCAGGATCCAGGCCAGATGACCCTGGCGGTGCTGCTCACGCGCGTGATGTTCCCCTATCTGTTCCTCGTCGGCCTGGCCGCCCTCGCCATGGGCGCCCTGCACGCCCATGGCCGATTCTTCGCGGCGGCGCTGGGGCCGGCCGTGCTGAACGTGGCGATCATCGTGGCGGTCCTGTTCCTGGCGTCCCGGATGGAGCCGCCGATTCTGTCCCTGGCCGTGGGCGTGCTGGCCGGCGGCGCTGGACAGCTGCTGGTGCAGGTCCCCAGCCTGCGCCGGGCGGGGCTGCTGGTGGGGCCCTCGACCGAGCGCCATCCCGCGCTCACCCGCGTCGGGCGCTTGTTGATTCCCGCCGTCTTCGGGCTGGCCGCGGTGCAGGTGACCGTGCTCGTCAACACCCTGCTGGCCTCGCTGCTGCGGGGCGGCAGCATCTCGTTCCTGTACTACGCCGACCGGGTGATGGAATTCCCCCTCGGGATGTTCGGCATCGCGCTGGCCTCCGCCTCGCTGCCGGCCATGTCCCGGCAAGCGGCCGTGGGCGACCGGCAGGGCCTGGCCGAGACGCTGAACTTCACGCTGCGCCTGGCCTTGTACGTGGCCCTGCCGGCCACGGCAGGCCTGGTGGCGTTGCGGCTGCCGATCACGCGCGTGCTGTTCGAGCGCGGCCGCTTCGGCCCGGAGGACACCGTAGCCACTGCCCAGGCCCTGGCCTGGTACGCCGTGGGTCTCGTCGGCTTCTCCATGGCGCGCATCCTGGCCCAGGCCTTCTACGCCCTCGGCGAGCCGGGCACCGCGGTGAAGCTCGGACTGCTCTCGGTGGCAGCGAACGTCGTCGCCGCGGTGGCGCTCATGGAGCCGCTGGGGCACGGCGGGCTGGCCCTGGCCTCGTCGCTGGGCGGATACGTCAACGTGGTCCTGCTTCTATGGGTGGCCCGCCGGCGGCTGGGCCGGCTCGGTGGTCGCCAGCTGGCGGTGAGCCTGGGCCGGACGCTGGTGGCGTGTGCGCCTCTCGTGGCCTGGTGCGCGCTGTGCCTCTGGGCGTGGCCGTCCGCCAACACACGCTGGCTCGAGGCCGGATGGCTGGCGCTGGCGATCGCGGGCGGGGCCGCCGCCTTCTGGAGCACCAGCCGGCTATTGGCGGCCCCGGAGTCGACGGCGCTCCGCGCCGTCTTGCCGGTGGGAGAACGACGTTGATATAATCGCGCGTGCCCACTCCGCTCAGGCCCGAGTCGCGGCCGCGCGGGCGCTGCGGGCCCGCCGGCCCACGCCGCCTTCCGATCGGTAGTGATCCCGTCGCTGATTTCCTCGCCGCTCTCGGAGCCGAGCGTGGCGTCTCGGCCCACACGCTGGCCGCCTACCGCGCCGACATCCGACATTTCACGGCCTTCCTCGCTGCGATCGGCAGCAGCCTTGAGCGCGTTCGTCCGGAGCAGATCCTGGCCTACCTCGAGCGGCTCCAGCGTGATGGAATGAAGCCGGCCAGCATCGCGCGCCGACTGTCGGCGCTGCGGGGGCTGAGCCGGTACCTCGTGCGCGAGGGCCGCCTCGCCCATGACCCGACCCAGCACCTGGAGCGTCCACGAGGCTCGCGCGCCTTGCCCCGCACCTTGCCGGCCAGGACGGCGGCGGCGGTGGTCGAGAGCCCCGACCCCACGACCGCACGCGGCCTGCGTGATCGCGCGCTGCTGGAACTGTTGTACGCGACCGGCATGCGCGCGTCCGAGTGCCTGGGCCTCTCGTTGGAGGACGTCAACCTCGCCGCCGGCTACGTCATCTGTACGGGCAAGGGGCGCAAGCAGCGGCTGGTGCCCCTGGGCCAGGAGGCGGCGGCGTGGGTCAAACGCTATGTGACCGAGGCGCGCCCCGCAGCGACGCGGCGGCGAGATTCGGGCCGACTGTTCGTGAACTGGCGCGGCGGCCCTCTCTCGCGCCAGTCGCTGTGGTCGGTGGTGGCCCGGGCCGGCCGGGCCGCCGGCGTGCGGCGGCGCGTGTCCCCGCACGTCCTGCGTCACTCGTTCGCCAGCCACTTGCTGGAGAACGGCGCCGACCTGCGGTCGGTGCAGGCGATGCTGGGCCACAGCGACATCGCCACCACGCAGATCTACACGCATCTGCCGTCGGCGACGCTGCGTCGGATGTACGACGAATTCCATCCCCGGGCCAGGGCGTGATGGCCAAACGGGCCCATGTCTATCCGCAGGCCGCGCCGGCCGCGAGTGACCTGGTGAATGCCAGGGTGGTGCGCGTACCGGCCCGCGCGCGGGTCGCCGAGGCACTGGCCCGGGCCCGGCGGCGGGACGCCGCGCTGGTCGCGACGGCCGCCGGGGATGTCGCATTGCGACAGGATCTGAGCCGCGCGGTGGGCCTCGGCCTCGAGGGGCTCGCTGCCGAGGAGCTGGTCCGGTCGCTGCCCGTAGTGTCCGTGAGCGAGTCCGAGGTGAGGGTGCGTCGCCTTCTCGCCGCTGGCGCTCCGGCGGTCGTCGTTCGCGATCGCCGCGAGATCCTCGGAGCGGTGATGCCGGGACCGGGACGCCTGACGATCGGTACGCCGGTGGGTCGGTGGTTCCGCGACCGGCTGCCGCAGGCGGCGGGGCCCGCGCTGGACACCCTGGCCGGCCTCGCCGCCGAAGCGGGAGTCCGCGTCTTCCTGGTCGGTGGCACCGTGCGGGACGCCTTGCTGGGACGAAGCGGAGCCGGCGATCTGGACATCGTCGTCGAGGGCGACGCGCTCGCCCTGGCGCGCGCCTTCGCAGCCGCGCACGGCGTGCCGTCGGCGGCCACCGTCGAACACCTGCGCTTTCTGACCGCCTCGGTGCCAGTGAGCGCCCTCGGCAGGGTGGACTTCGCCACGGCGCGCTCGGAGCGCTACGAGCGCCCGGGGGCCTTGCCTCGCGTGATGCCCGCGACGATCAGCCAGGACCTCGGTCGCCGAGACTTCACCGTGAACGCGCTGGCAGTCGAGCTCGACGCGGATGGGTGGGAGCTCCTGGATCCGTTCGGAGGCCGGCGGGACCTGGCCGCCGGACACCTGTGCGTGCTGCATCCGCTGTCGTTCGTCGAGGATCCCACCCGCATCTTCCGGGCGGCCCGCTACGCCGCCCGGTTGGGTCTGGCGCTCGATGCCTGGACGGCGCGCGCCCAGGCCCGGGCCCTGCGCCTGGGCCCGTATCCCGCGCTCTCGGGCCAGCGGCTGACGGCGGAGATCGAGCACATGCTCGGTGAGCGGCGGCCTTCCGAGGCCCTCTGCCGGCTCGGTCGTAGCGGCGCCTTCCGGCTGCTCGACGCCCGCTATCGCTTTTCCAGACGGTCGGCAGCGTACGTCAATGCGCTGAGTGAGGCGCTCGAGTGGTCCCACCAGCGGGGGCTGGCCATCGAACCCCTGGAGCTGACCGTGCTGGCACTCGTCGCCGACCAGCCGCGCGACGTAGCCGACGCCGTCCTGGCCCGCCTGGGCTTCAGCGGCGAGCCCCTGACGCGGCTCGGCCGCGCGCTGGAGGCCGCGCGCGACCTCCCCGGTCGGCTGACCGGCGCGGGTCCGGCCAGCCAGCGGGCGCGTCCGCTGTGGAACCGTTCGCCCGTCGAGCTGGCCGGCCTGTGGCTGGCCGGCGGAGCCCGGGCCCGGGATACGGTGGACTGGTTCCTCAGCCGCGCGGCGGGAGCCCGGCCCGTACTGACCGGCGATGCCGTCGTCGCGCTCGGCGTCCCCCGGAGCGCCGAGGTGGCGCGGGTTTTGCGCGATCTGCGCGACGCTCGGCTGGACGGCATCGTGACCGACCGCGACAGCGAGGTGGCGTATGTGGAACACTGGGCTAAGCAGCATGGCCATGGCGTGAGCGCCCGGGACTCGGTGTAGGCGCTCCGAGGCGCCGACAAAGGAGGGGAGGGCTTGGCTCCCAAGTTCATTTTCGTGACGGGCGGCGTCGTCTCCTCGCTGGGCAAGGGGCTGGCGGCGGCCTCCATCGGCTCGCTTCTGGAAGCGCGTGGCTTCCGCGTGACGCTCCAGAAGATGGATCCCTACATCAACGTCGACGCGGGGACGATGAGCCCCTATCAGCACGGCGAGGTGTTCGTGACCGACGATGGCGGTGAAGCCGACCTCGATCTCGGCCACTATGAGCGGTTCACGTCTGTGCGCGTTACGCGGGATCACAACGTCACCACCGGCAAGGTGTACTTCTCGGTGATCCAGAAAGAGCGGCGGGGCGACTATCTGGGGCGGACGGTGCAGGTGATCCCGCACATCACCGATGAGATCAAGGCCAGCATCCACCGGGTGGTCGGGACCGTGGACGTCGTCATCGTGGAGGTGGGGGGAACCGTCGGCGACATCGAGAGCCTGCCCTTCCTGGAGGCCATCCGTCAGTTCAAGAAGGACGTCGGGCGGGACAACGTCCTCTACATCCACCTCACGCTGGTACCGTTCATGCAGGCCGCCCAGGAGCTCAAGACCAAGGCCACCCAGCACTCGGTGAAGGAGCTCCGGGCGATCGGGATCCAGCCCGACATCCTGCTCTGCCGCACCGACCGCTTCCTGCCGCCAGGCATCAAGTCGAAGATCGCGCTCTTCTGCGATGTCGAGGAGGAGGCGGTGATCACGGCCAAGGACGTGGACTCCGTCTACGAGGTGCCGCTGGTGTTCCATCGGGAGGGGCTGGACGAGATCATCGTCAAGCAGCTGGGCCTGGAACCCCGGCCCGGTGACCTGAGCCGGTGGGAGCAGGTCGTGAAGCGGGTGAAGTCTCCGCGCCGGGCGACCCGCATCGCCGTGGTGGGCAAGTACATCGATCTCAAGGACTCGTACAAGAGCCTGGTCGAGGCCCTGGCCCACGGCGGCATCGCCAACGAGGCGCGCGTCGACCTCACCTGGGTCGATGCCGAGCACATCGAGCGCGACGGCCCCACGGCCCACTTCGGCGACGTCCACGGCATCCTGGTCCCCGGCGGCTTCGGGGACCGCGGCATCGAAGGCAAGATTTCGGCGATCCGTTTCGCGCGTGAGCACGGCGTGCCATACTTCGGCATCTGCCTGGGCATGCAGTGCGCGGTCATCGAGTTCGCCCGTCACGTGTGCGGGTTGGCCGGGGCCAACTCCACCGAGTTCGCCCCCGCCACCCGCCACCCCGTCATCGATCTGCTGCCCGAGCAGCGAGCCGTCGCCGGTAAAGGCGGCACGATGCGGCTCGGACTGTATCCGGTGCTGCTCACCGAAGGCAGCCTGGCCGCTCGCCTCTACGGGCAGTCGATCATTCACGAGCGGCATCGCCACCGCTACGAGGTGAACAACGAGTTCCTGCACCGGCTGGAGAAGGAAGGCCTGCGGGTGTCGGGGGTGTGGGCCGACAAGGACGTCGTGGAGATGATCGAGCTGCCCGACCACCCGTACTTCGTGGCCGGCCAGTTCCATCCCGAGTTCCGCTCCCGCCCGTGGGATCCGCATCCGCTCTTTGCGGGCTTCGTGCGCGCGGCGCTGGCGCACCAGGGACCGGTATGAGCCTCGCCACCCGACCGGTGCGAGTGGGCTCGATCACGATCGGCGGCGGGCATCCGCTCGTCCTGATCGGGGGGCCCTGCGCCATCGAGAGCGAGAAACACGCGCTGATGACCGCGGAGCGGCTCGCCGGCATCGCCGCCGACCGGCGCGTGCCCTTCATCTACAAGTCGTCGTACGACAAGGCCAACCGATCGTCGGTGGAGGGCTATCGGGGCCCCGGGCTCATTGAGGGCTTGCGCATCTTGCGCCGCGTGCGGGAGACCGTGGGCGTGCCCGTCCTGTCCGACGTGCACCAGGTGGAAGAGGTGGCGCCGGCCGCCGACGTCCTGGATATCTTACAGATCCCCGCCTTCCTCTGCCGGCAGACCGATCTCATTCTGGCCGTGGCCCGGACGGGAAAGCCCGTCAACATCAAGAAGGGGCAGTTCCTCGCGCCGCCGGACATGAAGAACGTGGTGGACAAGGTCCGCTCGACCGGCAACGAGGCCGTCCTGCTGACCGAGCGGGGCACGAGCTTCGGGTACCACAACCTGGTGGTCGATATGCGGGGACTCGTGCAGCTCCGCGCGCTGGGCGTGCCGGTGGTCTTCGACGCCACGCACTCGGTGCAGCTGCCCGGGGCCGCGGGCACCCGCTCCGGCGGCGAGCGACGCTACGTGCCGGCCCTGGCCCGCGCCGCCGTGGCCGTCGGCGTCGATGCGCTGTTCATGGAGATGCACGAAGACCCCGACCGTACGCTGCCGGATGGCCGGCCCCTGTCCGACGGTCCCAACATGCTGCGGATCGACGATCTGCCCGCGCTCCTGGACGTGCTCAGCGCGATTCGCGCGGCCACCGGCGCATGAGCGGCTGGCGCGACCTGGCCGAGCGTGTCTTGCGGCTGGAGGCCGAGGCCATCACCGCCCTCATCCCGCGGCTGGACGAGGGCTTCGACCGGGCCGTCGAGCTGCTGTTCCGCTGTCGAGGGCGCGTCATCGTCACCGGGATGGGGAAGTCCGGCCTGATCGGCCGCAAGATCGCCGCCACGCTGGCGTCGACCGGCACGCCCTCCTATTTCCTGCATCCCGCGGAGGGGGTGCACGGCGACCTGGGCATGGTGGCCCGCGGCGACGTGGTCCTGGCCCTCTCGAACTCCGGCGAGACCGACGAGCTTCTGGCGATTGTCCCCGTCCTCAAGCGGCTGGGGATTCCTATCGTGCTCCTCACGGGCAGCCCCACCTCGACTTTGGCCCGGCAGGCCGAGGTCGTCGTCGACGTGGGGGTCGCCGAAGAAGCGTGCCCGATGAATCTGGCCCCGACCTGCAGCACCACCGCGGCGCTCGCCATGGGCGATGCCCTGGCCATGGCCCTGCTCGAGCTGCGCGGGCTCCGCGCGGAAGACTTCGTCGCCCTGCATCCCCGCGGCACCCTCGGGTGGCGGACCCTCGTCCGCGTGGCCGATCTGATGCACCAGGGCGACGAGGTTCCCATCGTGGCGGCCGATGTCCTCATGAAAGACGCGATCGTCGAGATGACCCGAAAGCGCCTGGGCATTACCACGGTGGTGGACGAGTTGGGGCGGCTGACCGGCGTGATCAGCGACGGTGACTTGCGCCGGGCGCACCTCCGGCCGGAGCCGATCGTGGACCTCAGAGCCGGCGAGCTGGCCAGCCGCAGCCCCAAGACCGTGGACGCCGGGGAGCTCGCCGTCAAGGCGCTGGAGATCATGGAGACGTTCGCGATCACCAGCCTTATCATTGTCGATGATGCGCGTCGGCCGGTCGGCGTCATTCACCTGCACGATATCTTGAGGGCGAAGATCGACCTGTAATACCCCGCCGAGCAATTCCCTTTTCCGCGTGGGAGGCGTGTGATAGGCTGGTATCAAAATTGCAGGGTGTCATAGTGGACCGTCTATCACGACGCATTCTCGCGATCGTCATCCTGTTCGTTCTCGTCGTGGCGGGCGTCCTGGTCGTGCGCACGCAGGCGGTGCGGATGGAGCCGGTCGGTCCCCAACCGTCCAGCGCGGATCTGAGCATCAAGGACGTCGACCTGCAAGAGCAGTACGGCGGGACGTCATGGCAGCTCACCGCTGATCAGGGGGCGGTCTTTGAGCGCGAGCGCCGGACGACGCTCCGGAACATCCGGGTGCGGGTGGAGCATCGCGACCAGACGTGGACGATCGTGGGTCAGGAGGGGGACTATTTTCAGGACACGCGCGACGTGGAGCTCCGCGGTAACGTCGTCCTGACCTCCGCCGACGGCCTGCGCCTGGAGACGAGCGTGCTGCGCTGGAAGGGCGCCGAGCGTCGCTTGTGGACGGACGCGCCGGTGCGTTTGTATCAGGATGGCACCGTGGTCGACGGCAGCGGCCTGGACGTCCGAATGGCCGAAGAGGCAACCACGATCCAGGGGCGCGTGCGGGCGACCTTCGCCGACGAGTCCGGACGGTGAGGGGGCGAGCCGTGCTTGCGCTCGGCGTGCTCGTCACCACGCTGGCCGGCGCGCAGGGCGCCGAGGCCCAGCTCACGCCGAGTCTGGGCAAGGGCCGCGAGGGTGGTCAACAACCGGTCACCGTGGACGCCGATCGCATGGAGCGCCTGGGCAAGGAGAGCCTCATCATCTTCCTCGGCAATGTTGTGGCGCGCCAGAACGGCTCCGTGCAGTACGCTGATCGGGTGGAGCTCTATCTCGACGAGAAGGGCGACCGGATCCTCCGGACGGTGTCCACCGGGAACGTGCGCATCGTCACCAGCGACTGCAAGATGGGGACGGCCCGGCGCGTCGAGTACTTCGATCTCGACCAGCGCGTGGTGCTCATCGGCGACGCCCGGGTATGGGAGGGCGACAACGTCATCACCGGTGACACCATCACCATCTTCCTGGCCCAGGACCGCAGCGTGGTCCAGGGGGGCAAGCAGGAGCGGGTGAAGGCGGTGTTCCACCCCAAGGACGACCGGCAGGCGTCCGCCGCGGCGGCGGGGCCGCGTGCGGCCTGCGGGCCCTGAGGCGATGGAAGGTCTAATCGCCCAGGACCTCAGCAAGTGGTTCAAGCACCGCCAGGTGGTCGACCGGGTGTCGCTCGAGATCCAGCGGGGCGAGGTGGTGGGCCTCCTGGGGCCCAACGGCGCCGGCAAGACGACGTCCTTCTACATGATCGTGGGGCTCCTCGCCGCCGACGGGGGGCGGATTTTCCTCGAGGGGACGGAGATCACGGCCCTGCCCATGTACCGGCGCTGCCGGATGGGCGTGGGGTACCTGCCCCAGGAGTCGTCGGTGTTCCGCAAGCTCACTGTCGAGGAGAACCTGCTGGCCATTCTTGAATCGCTCGATCTCACCGCCGCCGAGCGGCGGGAGCGCGCCCGCGGGCTGCTGGCCGAGCTCGATCTCACCGGGCTGGCCCAGTATCCGGCCTACACCCTGTCGGGCGGCGAGCGCCGGCGGCTGGAGATCACCCGGGCCCTCGTCACGTCGCCCCGGTATCTGCTCCTGGACGAGCCCTTCACGGGGATCGATCCCATCGCCATCGGCGACATCCAGGAGATCCTCGGCCGCCTCCGCGACCGCGGTATCGGCATCCTCATCACTGACCACAACGTCCGCGAGACCCTGGCCATCACCGACCGCGCCTACATCCTCTACGACGGCAAAGTGCTGGTGTCGGGCACGGCCAGCGAAATCGCCAACAATCCCGTCGCCCGGGAGATCTACCTGGGCGAGCGGTTTTCCCTCTAGAGGTCCCCGGCACCGCCATGGCGATGGAAACGCGACTTTCCTTACGGCAGAGCCAGCGGGTGGTCATGACGCCGCTGCTCCAGCAGGCCATCCAGCTGCTGCAGCTGTCCACCCTCGAGCTCCAGGAAGTCGTCCAGCAGGAGCTGCTCGAGAACCCGCTCCTGGAGGAGGTGGCCCCGGAGGCGGAGGCGGCAGAGACGCCCGCACCCGACGCGCCCCCCGCGCCGGCCACGGAGCCGGTGTCGGCGGAGTCACCTGCCGCCACCGAGCGGCAGACGGACGACCTGCCCTTCGACCTCAACGCCGTGATGTTCGACGACCACGAGGAACGCTCGCTCGTCGCCCAGGAGGACCGCGAGGATCTCCCGTTCGAGAACATGGTCCGGTCGGTGTCGTCGCTCACCGACCACCTCGACGAACAGCTACGCTTCGCGACCGAGGACCCCGTCACCCGGCGCATCGGCACGGAGATCATCGGCAACCTGGACGAGGACGGATATCTGAGAGCGGAGCCCGAGGAGATCGCCCAGCGCTGCGGCGTCTCGGTGGCCGAGGTGGAGAAGGTGCTGACCCTGGTGCAGGGGTTCGACCCGCCCGGGGTGGCCGCGCGGTCGATCCAGGAGTGCCTGCTCATCCAGCTCAAGACCGACCCCAATCCGGACCCGGTCTCGGTGGAGATCGTGGAGGCGCACTTCGACGATCTCACCCGCCGGCGCTACCCCGACATCGCGCGGGCCCTCAAGCTCCCGCTCGACCGCATCATGGAGTCGGTCGAGGAGATCATGGGGCTCGAGCCCAAGCCAGGGCGGCGTTTCGGCGGCGGCGATTCGCGGTACATCGTGCCCGACGTGGTCGTGCACAAGATGGGTGGCGAGTACGTCGTCGTCCTCAACGAGGACGGCATCCCGCGGCTGCGCGTCAACTCGCTCTACCGATCGCTGCTGCGCAACTCCGGCGACGAGGCGCGTCAGTACGTGGAGCAGAAGCTGCGCTCGGCGGTGTGGCTCATCAAGTCGGTGGACCAGCGGCAGCGCACGCTGCGCAAGGTGACGCAGTCGATCGTCAAGTTCCAGCGCGAGTTCCTCGACAAGGGCCTGCCCTACCTGCGGCCGCTCTCGCTGCGCGACGTCGGCGAGGACATCAGCATGCACGAGTCGACCATCAGCCGGGTCACCACCAACAAGTACGTGGAGACGCCGCAGGGC
>DASTFB010000097.1 GCA_035709005.1 Candidatus Methylomirabilota bacterium
TCGCCCATGAAGGTGAGCATCTCCAGGGCGATGGACTGGTCGAAGATGGGGCCGGCCATGCGGAGCCAGTTGTTCAGGGAGCGCTTGGTCCACCGGATCGCCTGCTGGCTACCCAGGGCGAGCTTGTCGGCGACCTCGAAGGCCTTGGTCAAGAGCTCGCCGGGGGGAACGCAGAGGCTGACCAGGCCGATGCGCTCGGCCTCCCGGCCGTCGATGAAGTCCGAGGTGAGCAGGTAGTACTTGGCCTTGGCCATCCCGCAGAGCAGCGGCCACAGGATGGCCGCGTGATCGCCGGCCACCACGCCGAGCCGGGTATGGCCGTCGGTGAAGCGCACGTTCTCCGCGATGATGCTCACGTCGGCCAGCAGGGCCACCACCAGCCCGGCCCCGACGGCCACGCCGTTGATGGCCGAGACGACCGGCTTGTCGAGGTTGATCATGTTGTAGACGATGTCCGAGGCCTCGCGTACCGTCCGGGCCAGCCGGCGGGGGTCGGTGGCGTTGGCCTCCACCATGTCGAGGTCGCCGCCGGCGGAAAAGGCCCGGCCGGCGCCGGTGACGACGGCCACCCGGGTGTCGGGATCGGCATCGATGGTCAGCCAGATCTGGGTCAGCTCCCAGTGGAGCCGGTCGTTGGTGGCGTTGAGCACCTCCGGGCGGCTGATGGTGATGAGCAGCACGCCGTTCTTCCGGCGCTCGAAGAGCAGGTGCTTGTACTCGGCGTAGTCCATCGGCGCTCTCCCTCCGGGTGCGATCCGGCTTCTTCTACACCGCGTGGGCGCGATTGACAAGGTGCGCGCGCCAACGATAATGGGCCAACTTACCCTCGCCCGCTCACAGGAGGAACGCCATGGGTCGACGCGGCCTGCTCGGCATCGCCCTCGTAGCCGTCATCGCGCTCTCGCTCGGCCTGCCTCCGGCGTTCGGGCAGACGCCCAAGCGGGGCGGGGTGCTGCGGATCGCGGACCGCGAGGCCCCCAACCTCGATCCCCACCTCTCGGTGAGCTTCATCACCCACACGTGGGCGAGCATGGTCTACAGCCATCTGGTGCGCTTCCCCTACGGTCCGGAGCAGAAGCACTCCGGCGACTTCTCGATCGTGCCCGACCTCGCCCAAAAATGGGAGTACAAGACCCCGACCACCGTCGTGTTCACGCTCCGCAAGGGCGTCAAGTTCCACAACAAGCCCCCCGTCAACGGGCGCGAGGTGACGGCCGACGACGTCAAGTACTCGCTCGAGCGCTTCATGGCCAAGTCGGGCTTCCGCTCCCGCTTCGACCAGGTCCAGTCGATCGAGGCGGTGGACCGCCACACCGTCCGCGTGACCCTGAAGGAACCCTACGCGCCGTTCCTCAACCACCTGGCCAGCCCCTCCTACGCCGTCATCCTTCCCCGGGAGGTCGAGCAGCGCCACAAGGACTTCAACCACCCGGACGCCGTGATCGGGACCGGTCCCTTCGTGCTGAAGACTTACGAGCGCGGGGTGCGCGTCGTCTTCGAGCGGAACCCCGATTACTTCATGAAGGGGCAGCCCTATCTCGACGGGGTGGTGATCGAGATCACCCCGGACGCCTCGGCCCGGCTCAGCGTGTTACGGGCCGGCAAGGTGGATCTCGGGCACATGTGGGGCTGGCTCTCCCCCGAGCAGGGCAAATCGGTGCAGAAGACGAACCCCGAGATGGTCGTCACCCCCACGATGGTCGTCGGGCAGGGCGTGATCTACATGCGCACCGACCAGCCGCCCTTCAACGACGTCCGCGTGCGCCGGGCCATCGCGCTGGCCATCGATCGCAAGGGCTGGAACGACGCGCTGCTGTTCGGCGAGGGCTGCATCGACAGCGGGCCGGTGCCGTGCGCCATGAAGGACTGGAAGCTCGATGCGGCCAAGCTCGAGCCGGCCCGGGCCAAGTATCTCGTGGGGTACGATCCGGCCGAGGCGAAGGCGCTGCTAACCCAGGCCGGCCTGGGCGGCGGCCTGACCGTGCCCATGTTCCACTGGCCGGGCTACGCGCCGCCCTGGCGATCGTATTACGAGCTGGCCGCCGACAACCTGGGCAAGATCGGGCTGACCGCGGAGCTGAAGCCCGAGGAGTACGGCAAGTACATCAGCACGACCTACCTCGGCAAGTTCGAGAAGATGGCCATCGGGCCGATCACGCCGTTCACCGAGGTGGACGATTTCCTCTACGGCACGCACGTCCCCGAGCAGCCCAACAACCGGAGCCACGTGGCCGACGCCGAGCTGAACAAGCTCCTGGTCGCCCAACGCCGCGAGCTCGATCCGGCCAAGCGCCGGGAGATCATCGACCGGATCCAGCGCTACCTCGCCGACAAGGCGTACTACGTCTACCTGCCGAACGCGCCCCAGTACATCACCCACCCGCCCCACGTGAAAGGGTTCAAGCATCACGACGGCTACGGCCTGGGGATGCGGCTGATGCACACCTGGTTGGACAGGTAACCGGCGGCGGCCGACGGGATGAAGCAGTACGTCCTGCGGCGGGTGATGCTGGCGGTCCCCACCCTGCTGCTCGTGAGCATCATCGTGTTCCTGATGATGCGGCTGATGCCGGGCGACGTCGCCACCCGCATGGTGGAAGGCCACGCCTATGCCCCGACCCTGGAGGCCCTGCGTCGTGACCTCGGCCTCGACCGGCCGATCGCCACCCAATACTTAGAGTGGATGGGGGGCATCGTCCTGCGCGGAGACTTCGGGCATTCGTACTGGACTCGTCTGCCGATCCTCGAGGAGTTCGTGCGCCGCTTCCCGGTGACCCTCGAGTTGGCCCTGCTCACCATCCTGGTCTCGGTGGTGATCGGGATCCTGGTAGGGATCGTGTCGGCCGTCCGCCAGGACACCGCCGCCGATTACCTGGGGCGGGTCTTCGCCATCCTGGCCCTGTCGGTGCCGTACTTCGGCCTGGCGGTGGTGGTCGTGGTCGTGCCGTCGATCTACTTCAAGTGGACCCCGGTCTGGACCTACGTGCCCTTCACCAGCGATCCGCTCGCCAACCTCAAGATCATGATCGTCCCGGCCCTGGTGTTCGGCGTCACGCGGGCGGGTCCCATCATGCGGATCATGCGGTCCTCGCTGCTGGAGGTGCTGCGTCAGGAGTACATCCGCACGGCCTGGTCGAAGGGGCTGAGCGAGCGGACCATCGTGCTGCGCCATGGACTCAAGAACGCGATGATTCCCGTGCTCACCCTGGTGGGCCTGCAGACGCCGCTCTACATCGGGGGGTCCGTGATCATCGAGGCCATCTTTCGCCTACCCGGCGTGGGCCTGTTCTTTTTCGAAGCGTTGATGCGGCTCGACTACCCGGTGGTGCAGGCCGTGAACCTCATCGTGGCGGCGATGGTGGTCGGGCTCAACCTCCTCATCGACTTCGCGTATGCGTTCCTGGATCCGCGCATCCGGTATCGTTAGCTTGGAGGGGGGCAGTTCCTGCCCCCCTCCAAACCTCCCCCGTTCACGCGGGGTGCCACACCGGGCCCCCCTCCAACTCCCCCATTTACGCGGGGTGACACGGCGGACCTCCCTCCAGACCTCACCCATTCACACGGGGGGTGACAGCGTGGCCCCTCCCAACACTGGTGGCGACGCCTGATGGCAACGGTTGCGCCCGCGCCCGTTCCGGCTGTCGCCGTCGAGCTTCGGGCGCTGCCGCCGGCCCGGGCGTGGTATCTCGACGTCTGGGTCCAGATGGTGCGCCGCAAGCCGCTGGGGACGTGCGGCGGCGTGATCGTGCTCGGCATGCTCGCCGCCGCGCTGCTGGCCGACGTCCTCACGCCGTATGGCTTCGCCGAGACGAGCCTGCGCGAGCGACTCGTTCCCACGAGCGCCGCCCACTGGCTCGGCACCGATCACCTGGGCCGCGACCTGCTCACCCGTCTCCTCTACGGGGCGCGGATCTCGCTGTATGTCGGCTTCGGCGCGGTCGGCCTGGGCAGCGTGCTGGCCACCCTGATCGGCGTGCTGTGCGCCTATTTCGGCGGGCGGGCCGATCTCCTCGTGCAGCGTGGCGTGGACGCGTGGATGGCGTTCCCGCCGCTCCTACTGTTGATGTCGATCATGTCCCTGGTGGGGCCCAGCGTGCTCAACATCACGCTCGTCCTGGGCGTGGCCTTCGGCGTCCAGAACTCACGCGTCATCCGGGGTGTCGCGCTGGCGATCAAGGAGCACACCTACATCGAAGGGGCCCGAGCGGCCGGCGCCGGCCACGCCCGCATCACCATGGGGCACATCCTGCCCAACGTGCTGCCAACGATCATCGTGGTGGCGACGACCGGGCTGTCGACGGTCATCCTGGTGGAGGCCAGCCTGTCGTTCCTGGGTCTGGGCATCCCCCCGCCCTACCCGACCTGGGGAGGCATGCTCTCGCTGGCCGGGCTGGACTACATGTACCAGGCGCCCTGGCTGGCCATCTGGCCCGCGGTGGCCCTGTCGCTCGCCGTCTTCGGCTTCAACATGCTGGGGGACGGCCTGCGTGACCTGCTGGATCCGCGGCTCAAGGGCGGCTGAGCGGCGCCGGCGGCGCCTGGCCGGGTGCGACCGGGGCCGGGCCCGGTGCGACGGGGGCGGAGCCCGGCGCGGCCGGGGCCGCGGGGCCAGGAGGGGCGGGCGCCGGCGCCTGTTTATCCTCCGCCGTCGCGGGCCGGGGTTTCGTGACCCTGGCGATCTTCGGGTCCTCCACGAACGGGGCATAGCGGGCCAGGGCCAGCGTGATGCGATCCCCCTCGTCGACGAGCTGCTCGATCTCGGTGACGCGCTCCTTGAACGTGGCCAGCACGGCGCCCTCGGGGGTGAGCACCGTGAAGAGCAGCCGGTCCGCCTCTCGGAGCTTGCGAACGACCTCGCCCTCGATCAGCGCCGTCGCCCCGCGCATGGCCTGGGGCAGATACGGGTCCGCCCAGCGCGGGCCGAACAGCGTGGCCACCACGCCGACGGCGATGCCGGCGAGGAAGACGGCGACGAAGGCCCAGCGATAGCTCACAGCGTGGGCCCGGGTGGACCGGGTGGAGGGGCGCCCGGCTCGCCGCCCTCGCCTTTGTCCCGGCCCCGGATGAACCGCTCGAGCCGGTCCAGGGCGTCGGCGGTCCGGTCACGGGCGGCTTCGGTCCGGGCGCTCATCGAGTCGATCTGCCGGCGCATGTCGGGCATCCCGCCGGTCCGGATGAACGCGATCACGGCGAGCACCAGGGCCACCACGGCGATGAGGAGTGTCACGGCTTCCATAGGCGGTGATTCCGCCCCGCGGCGGGCTACCTCTTGCCCTGAGCGCGGCGGGCGGCGCGGACGGGCTCTGCCCGAGACGGCTCGGCGCGCTTGGCGGGCACCTTGGCGGGCGGCTTGCGCTTGGCCAGACTTTCCTTGAGCGCCTCCATCAGGTCGACCACCTGGGCGCGCGGCGCCGCCGGCGCCGCCACCGTCACCTCCTGGCCCTGGACCTTCCGGTTGATGAGGTCGAGGACACGCTGGCGGTACTCGTCGGCGTACTGCTCGGGCTTGAACTCGTCGTTGGTCAGGCCGTCGATGAGCTGTTGGGCCAGCTCCATCTCGCCGCCCTTGATCTTGGCCGATTGCCCCTTGTCGACCTCGCCGAAGTCCCGTACCTCGTCCGCGAAGTACATCGTGTGCAGCATGAGCCCATCCTGGGCCGAGCGGATCAGCACCAGGCTCTCCTTGCCGCGCATGACGAACTTGGCCAGCGCCACCCGCCCGCTCTTGGCCATGGCGTCGGCCAGCAGGCGGTAGGCCTTCTCGCCGCCTTTGTCGGGCCCGAGATAGTACGTCCGCTCGAAGTAGATGGGATCGACCTTGTCGAGCGGAACGAACTCGGCGATGTCGATGATCTTCGAGGCCTCGCCCTCCAGAGCCTTCAGCTCCTGATCGGCGACCCGGGCGTACTGGTCCTTGGCGAACTCGTAGCCGCGCACCAGGTCGGCGCGGTCGACGACGACGTTACATGTCGGACACAGCATTTGCTGGCGCACCCGCGTGCCGCACTTCGCATGGAGCATGTTGAAGGACACCGCGGCTGAAGAAGTCGCCGTGTACATCTTCACGGGGATCGAAACCAGTCCGAACGAGATCGTGCCGGAGCCGATGGAGTGCGGCGGCATGGTCGAAACGATACCACGCGGGGGCACGCGATTCTCCAGCTCTGCCGCTCGCAACCGGTAGGGTGACCCGTTGGGGCCAGGGGCGACCGGTTGGCGTATCCTGCAGCCGTGAAGCCACTGGCCACCCTGCGCGCCCGCCTGGACCGCGCCGATGCCCCCCGCCGCGACGTGACGCCGTCGCGCGCGCCGGTCATGCTGGCGACCCTGGTGGACAAGCCGTTCTCGGGGGCCGGCTGGCTGTTCGAGCCGAAGTACGACGGCGTCCGCCTGCTCGCCTTCCGCGACGGCGCCCGGGTAGAGCTCTACATGCGGAGCGGCCAGGAGGTGACGGCCCGCTATCCCGAGCTGACGACAGCCCTGCGCGCGCTCCCGCTCGAGCGCTTCCTCATCGATGGCGAGATCGTGGCGCTGGACGAGGCGGGTCGGCCGTCGTTTCAGCGGTTGCAGGCGCGCATGGGGCTCACCCGCCCGGCCGATGTCGAGCGGGCCCGAGCGCTGGTGCCCGTGAGCGGCGTGTTCTTCGATGCCCTGGCCCTGGACGGGCGCGACCTGCGAGGGCTGCCCTTGAGCGAGCGCAAGGCGTGCCTGGCGCTCCTGCTGCCGCCCCGCGGCGGGCTGGGCTACGGCGCGCACGTCGACGAGCAAGGGGAGGAGTTCTTCCGGGCGTGCTGCGCCCGGCACCTGGAGGGCGTCGTGGCCAAGAAGGCCGACAGCCGCTACGTGGGCGGGCGCAGCCGGGACTGGCTCAAGATCAAGTGCCAGCAGCGCCAGGAGTTCGTCATCGGCGGGTACACCGAGCCGCAGGGCTCGCGCGGCTACTTCGGGGCCCTGCACCTGGGGCTGTACGAGGGAGACCGTCTCGTGTACGTCTCCAAGGTCGGCACCGGCTTCGATGCCAAGACCCTCAAGCAGGTGTGGGAGCGGCTCGCGCCGCTACGGCGGCCGACCTCGCCGTTCGCCGCCGGCACGCCGACGGGCCGCGGCCATCACTGGGTCGAGCCCACGCTGGTGGCCGAGGTCCGCTTCACCGAGTGGACCGACGACGGAGGTCTGCGGCATCCGGCCTTCCTCGGCCTGCGCGAGGACAAACACGCTCGCGATTGCCGGCGCGAGGTCCCGATGCCGCTGGGCGGCGCCGACGACGGCCGGCGGGTGACCATCAGCAACCCCGGCAAGATCTTCTTCCCCACCGACGGGTATACCAAGGCCGACCTGGTCGCCTATTACGAGTCTATCGCGCCCTGGCTCCTGCCCTATCTCCGGGACCGGCCCGTGGTTCTGACCCGGTATCCCGACGGGATCGACGGCAAGTCCTTCTATCAGAAGGACGCCCCGAAATCCGCGCCGTCGTGGGTGCCCACGGTCCGCATCCGAGCCGAAGAGGTGAACCGCGACATCGACTACGTCGTCGTGAGCGACGTGGACGTCCTGCGCTGGGTGATCAACCTGGGCACGATCCCGCTGCACGTGTGGGCGTCGCGGGTCCCCACCCTGGAGCGGCCCGACTGGCTCGTGCTGGACCTCGACCCCAAGGGCGCTCCGTTCACCAGCGTGGTGGCGGTGGCCCTGACCCTCCGGCGGATCCTCGAGCGCCTGCAGCTGCCGAGCTACGTCAAGACATCGGGCAAGACGGGGCTGCACATCTTCGTGCCCCTGGGCGCCCGCTACCCGTATGAGCAGGTGCGGGCCTTTGCCCGGCTGCTGGCCACCCTGGCGGTCGAGGCCGAGCCGCGCATCGCCACCGTCGAACGCCCGCTGCGCGCGCGCGGCGGGAAGGTCTACGTGGACTGGGGGCAGAACGGCCGGGGCCAGACGGTGGTGGCCCCGTTCGCGGTGCGTCCGCTCCCCGGCGCCCCCATCTCGTGCCCGCTCGCCTGGAACGAGGTGACGGCCCAGCTCGATCCCCGGAGCTTCACGATCAAGAACGCGCGAGCCCGCGCGGAGGACCCCGGTGACCCCATGCGCGCCGTGCTGACCGAGGGGATCGACATCGCCGCGGCCCTGACGCGGATCGAGCGTGAGCCCGGCGCCGGCCACGCCCGCGGCCGGCTCAGGCCGAAGGGCTGAGCAACCCGGCGAGCCGGCGGGCGAAGGCCGGGCCGGTGCCCGACTCCTCGTGCTTGAAGAACACGTAGGCGTCCCGCCAGCCCTGGCCGAGACTGCTGATCGTGTCGGCCCAGCCGCGATGGTCGGCGTCGTCGTACCCCTCATCGCGCAGCCGCAGGTACCCGAAGTCGGCCGTGGGCACCAGGGGGGTCGTCCCCGCTTCGGTGTCGGCGATACACAGGGCGGCATTGCGGGCCCGCAGCCGCTCGTAGACCTCGTCGGCGAACCAGGAAGCGTGACGGAACTCGAAGGCGCAGGCCAGCCCGGCCGGCAGCAGGGCCAGCAGATCGGCGATCCTGCTGAGGTCACACGGAAAGTTCGGCGGCAGCTGGAACAGTAGCGGGCCGAGCTTGTCGCCGAGCGTGCGGGCGGCGTCGCAGAAGTACCGGACTGGCTCGTCGACGTCGCGCAGCCGCGCGAAGTGGGTGATGCGCTGGGGCGCCTTGAGCGCGAACCGAAACCCGGGCGGCGTGGCGGCGGCCCAGCCCGCCAGGGTCTTGGCCGTGGGCATCCGGTAGAACGTCGCGTTGATCTCGACCACGGAGAACTGTTCGGCGTAGAAGGCGAGCATCCGCGCGGCGGGCAGATCCGCCGGATAGAAGGTGCCTTTCCACTCGCGGTAGTTGTAGCCGGACGTCCCCACCCAGGCCTTCACGCTCGGCGACGCCTCACGGACGTGTGGCGAGCGCGGCCACGCGCTCGCGCGCCGCTTCATCGAAGCGACGCGCGCGGCCGACGGCACAGTTGTCCACCGCGTGGGCGACGTCGCGGGTGGCCGGAATGCTGACGGAGGTCCGCGGATCGCTGACGCCCCAGTTCAGCAGGGCCTGGGCCCAGGTCGACAGCCCGTAGGCCTCGAGGAAGGCGAGCTCCCGGGCCGGCGGCGGCCGACGGGCCAGCGTCCCCTGACCGAGGGGACGCATCAGCACGACCCCGACACCGCGAGCCGCCGCCAGGGGCAGGAGCCCCCGCTCGATCTCCCGCTCCCGGGGGTTGTACGGCACCTGGATCGCGTCGACGCGGCCCGTGGCGACGATGGCCGCCATCTCGTCGAAGCAGGCGGCGCTCCAGTGCGTGATGCCGATGGCGCGGATGCGACTCTGGCTCTTCAGCTCCTCCAGGTAGGGCAGGTGCGTCTGCCACGCTTGCAGGTTGTGGATCTGGTAGAGGTCGACGTGATCGCCGTACCAGGCCAGGGCGCGCCGGATCTGCTCGCGCCCCTCGCGCGCCGTGCTGGCCCACACCTTGGTGGCCACGATGACGTCCGCGCGTCTCGGCCCGAGCGTGGCGGCCAGCACTCGCTCGGCATTGCCGTACATGGGTGAGGAGTCGAAGAAGATCCCGCCGTGGGTCATGACCGCGTCCGTCACCGGCTGGACCAGGCCGGGCTCGCGGACGTCGAAGGTCTGCCAGGTTCCCATCCCGATGACGGGAACCTCGAGACCACTGCGGCCCAGGCGGCGCCGCTCCACGGCGACACAGTGTACCGCCGGCCACGCGCCCGGGTCGGCGCCGGTCTAAGGCGACGCCCTCCCAAACCAGGGCAAGCAAGCTCCCGAGAACGGTAAACGGCTTCACGGGCACCGGCGGAAACCGACCACTGGCCGGGCGAACCCGGCGGTACAGGTCTTGCTGTAGTGAATGGCGGAAGGTGGGTCGGTCGGGCCTCCGACCGGGTCGCCGCCAGCCGCGCCCATGCGCCCCTATGGGCGCGGTTTTATTTTTCCGGCTTGTCGGCGGCCAGCCGCTGACTGAGGCCGATGAGGGTCTCGAGCTTGGCGCGCGCCGCCCCGCTGTCGATGGAGCGAGCCGCGACCGCCACGGCCTCCTTCAGCTCCCGCGCCCGGCCCCCGGCCACCAGCGCCGCCGCCGCGTTCATCAGGACGATGTCCCGCTTGGGCCCGGGCTCGCCCCTCAGCAGCGCGCGAATGATGTCGGCGTTCTGTTCCCGGTCGCCGCCCTTGAGATCGCCGATGCTGGCTCGGGGCAGGCCGAGGTCCTCCGGCCGCAGCGTGAAGGTCTGCACCGTCCCTTCGCGAACCTCGCTGAGACGGCTGTCCCCGGTGTTCGAGATCTCGTCGAGCCCGTCGGCGCCGTGGACCACGAAGGCGCGCGCCGTGCCCAGCTCGGCCAGCACCCGGGCCAGCGGCTCGGTGAGCTCGGCCGCGTACACGCCGACCACCTGCGCATTGGCGGAGGCGGGGTTGGTGAGCGGCCCCAGCATGTTGAAGACGGTGCGGATGCCCATCTCCCGGCGGGCGGCCATGACGTGGCGCATCGCCGTGTGCAGTAACGGGGCATAGAGGAAACCGATGCCGACCTCGTCGATGCAGCGGGCGACCTGGGCCGGCCCCAGGTCGAGGTTGATCCCCAGCGTCTCCACCACGTCGGCCGAGCCGCACAGGGAGGACACCGAGCGGTTGCCGTGCTTGGCCACCCGGAGGCCGGCCCCGGCCACGACAAAGGCGGTCGCCGTCGAGACGTTGAAGGTGCCGGCGGCGTCGCCGCCGGTGCCGCACGTGTCGATGAGCATCTCGCGATCGGTCCCGGTCAGCGCGGCGACGCCGTCGCCGCGGCGGCGGATGCGCACCGCCTTCTGGCGCATGACCTGGGCGAACCCGATCAGCTCCTCGACCGTTTCGCCTTTCATGCGGAGCGCGATCAGGAAGGCGGCGATCTGAGCGTTGGTGGCCGCGCCCGACATGATCGCTTCCATGGCCGCGGCCGCCTCGATCCGCGTGAGGTGTCGGCGCTCGACCAGCGCCCGCAGGGCCTCGGTGATGATGGGGCTCGTCATCTAGGCGCTCGCCGTCCGCGCCAGCACCGCCGTCAGGGTGCTGAGGAGCTGGTCCATGCGCACGGGCTTGGAGAGGACTTCGTCCACTCCGTGCTCGGCCAGCTCGTCCTCCGTCAGCAGCACCCCCCAGCCCGTCAACATGACCACCGGCACCGAGGGGCGGAGCGTCTTGCACATGCGCGCCAGCTGCAGCCCGTTGAGCTTGGGCATGGCCAGATCGGTCACCACGACGTCGAAGGACGAGTCGTTCTTGAACTTGTCGATGCCGTCCGCGCCATCGACGGCCATGACGACGCCGTGCCCGGCGTTGGAGAGAATGTCGCTGATCATCTGGCGCACCTGAGGGTCGTCATCCACCACCAGGCACCGGGTCGGGCCGCTCGGCGTGTGCGCGGCGGGCGCCGAGGCCGCGGGCTCGGCCCGCGACACGCCCTCGACCAGGAACTTGACCCGCACCGTCGTGCCCCGGCCGGCGGTGCTGTCGATCTCGATCTGCCCGCCGTGGCGGGCCACGATCCCGTGAGCCAGGCAGAGCCCGAGCCCGGTGGCTCCGGGCTTGGTGGTGAAGAACGGCTCGAAGACCCGTGCCTGCACCCCGGGCGTCATCCCCGAGCCGGTGTCGGTGACGCTGACGATGGCCTCGCCCCCCTCCATCTGGGCCGAGACGGTCACGACGCCGCCGTCGGGCGCGGCGTCCACCGCGTTGGCCAGGATGTGGGCCAGCGCATGCTGCATGCTCTGGGGGTCGCCGGTGATCGGGGGCAGATGGTCCAGCTGCTCCTGGAAGTGCACACCGGGACGCCGCGACGCCGTGGCCTGGATGGCCTGGCGGAGCGTGGTCAGCAGATCCACCGCCGTCGCCGGCTCGTCGCGCCGGGCCCGCATGAACTCCTGGATCCGGCGTACCGTTTGGGCCCCGTCCAGCGCAGCCCGCTCGATCGTGTCCAGCCATTCGCGGAGCTGCGGGTCTCTCACGCGCTGAATGAGCAGTTGCGTGCGCCCGATGACCGGCGTGAGCACGTCGTTGAAGGCGTGAGCGAAGCTCGAGGCCATCTCGCCGAGGGCCCCCAGCCGGCTCAGTCGCTCGGCCTGGGCCCGGGCGTTCTGGAGGTCGCGCTCCAGGCCGTGCACCCGCCGGCGCAGCGTGAAGACCCAGACCGCCAGGCCCCCCACGGCCGCGGCCAGCGTCGCGATGACGAGCACCGCCAGCGTCTGCATGCCATCGGCCAAGATACCGTTTCCCGATTCGCTCGTCGAGGATCGCGTGCAGGCCGCCGGTGAACGGCCGCGCCGGCCTGGTCAGGTCGTCGCGGGTCGCCGGGCGGTGCCCGCGGGCCCGTCACTCACCGAGCAGCTCGCGAGCGATGATCACGCGCTGGATCTGGTTGGTGCCTTCGTAGATCTGCATGATCTTGGCGTCGCGCATGAAGCGCTCCACCGGAAAATCGCGCGTGTAGCCGTAGCCGCCGAAGATCTGCACAGCGTCGGTGGTGACCTTCATGGCGGCGTCCCCGGCCCAGCACTTCGCCATCGAGGCCTCGTAGGTGTTGCCCCGGATCCCCGCGTCTACCTGGCGAGCCGCATGGTGGACCATGAGCCGGGCGGCGTGGATCTGCATGGCCATGTCGGCCAGCATGAACTGGATGCCCTGAAAGTCGGCGATCCGCTGCCCGAACTGCCGGCGCTCGCGGGCGTAGCCCACGGCGGCGTCCAGAGCGGCCTGGCCGATGCCCACGGCCATCGCCCCGGTGGCGGGGCGGGTCGTGTCCAGCGTCTGCATGGCGATGCTGAAACCCTGCCCCTCGCCGCCCAGTCGCTGCTCCACGGGCACGCGGCAATCGTTGAAGTGCAGGGCCACCGTGGGCGAGCCGCGGATGCCCAGCTTCCGCTCCTTCCGGCCCACGGTGAAGCCAGGCGTGGTCTTGTCGACGAGGAACGCCGTGACGCCCTTGGCGCGCCGGGACGGGTCGACGGTGGCGAACACGCAGATGAAGTCCGCGTGATCGCCATTGGTGCACCACTGCTTGGTGCCGTTCAACACGTAGTGGTCCCCGCGGCGGATCGCGGTCGTCTTGAGGGCGGCGGCGTCGGAGCCGGCCTCCGGCTCCGACAGCGAGTAGGCGGCCAGCAGCTCGCCGGTGGCGAGCCGGGGCAGGTATTTCTTCTTCTGCTCCGGCGTCCCGAAGGTCAGGATGGGCAGGCCCCCCAGGGGCTGGTCGAGATACTGGGTGGCCGACGCCGCGCAGGCCCAGGCGATCTCCTCGCAGACCAGGGCCAGGGCCAGGCATCCCAGGTCGCTGCCTCCGTACTCTTCCGGCACCCAGATGCCGAACAGGCCGGCGTCGATGATGGCCCGCATCGCCTCCTCGGGGTACCGCTCGCGCTCGTCGACATCGGCGGCGAACGGGGCGATCCGCTCGCGCGCGACTTTCCGCGCGAGGTCGCGGATCATCCGCTGCTCGTCGGTCAGCTGGAACTCCGTCTTCATGGGCGCGCTCCCGCGATCACCAGAGCATCCACCGCGGTGAGCCGGTCCCCGGCCGCGATGATCGGATTGAGGTCCACCTCCAGCACGTGCGCCTCCGCCATCATGAGCTCTCCGAGCGCGCGGACCGCACCGGCCAGTGGGCCCCGGTCCACCGGCGGCAACCCCCGGGGTCCCCCGAGCAGGCGGGGCAGCCCGCCTTCGCTCAGCATCTCGCGGATGTCGTCGTCGGCCACGGGGGCGAGCCGCAGCGCGACGTCGCGAACGACCTCGGTCAGCACTCCGCCCGCGCCCACCGCAACGACCGGACCGAAGACCTCGTCGCGGCGCGCCCCCAGCAAGAGCTCGACCCCGGGTCCCACTTGGGCCTGGACCACGAAGCGCTCGACGCCGACCCGCCCGGCGAGCTCGCGGCACGCCTCCCGCACGGCCGCCGCGTCACGGAGGCTGAGCGCGACGCCGCCCACCTCGGTCTTGTGGATCACTCCGGGGGCGTCGACCTTCACGACGACCGGGTAGCCGATCGCCTCGGCCGCCATCACCGCCTCGTCGGCAGACCCCGCGGCGCCTTCACGACAGAACGTGATGCCGTAGGTCTCGAGCAGTCGTCGCGCCTGGGCGTGGGACAGCGGCCGGCTCGCCGCGGCGGCGCCAGCCGGCGCGGACGAGTCGTGCCCGTGACGGCACGGCGTCGAGCGCGGCGAGCGCCACAGTGCCCGCCAGGCCCGCACGGCGCGCTCCGGCCCGGGCATGACCGGAACGCCGCCGGCGCGGAGGCGGGCCGCGACCCCGGGGGCGTCGGCGGCGAAGGCCACGGCGGGCTTGCCCGTCGCCCGCGTGGCCGACACGACCGCCTCGGCGAACTCGGGAATATCCAGACCGACGTCGATGGCGACCGCACCGGCGATCGTCGGCTGATCGAAGACGACACGGACCGCCTCGACGATGCGCGAGGGCACCACCTGCGGCGTGAGATCCACGGGATTGCCCAGGGCTGCGAACGCGGGGACGAGCGGCCGCAGCCGGCTTCGCGCGGCCTCGTCCAGCGCCGGTACCGCCAGCCCGGCCCGCTCGGCACAGTCGGCGGCGACGACCGAGGGCCCGCCCGAGACGGTGATGATGGCGACGCTGGGCGCCGCCGGTCGCGCCGGCCCGCTGAGGGCCAGGGCCTCGATGGCGTCGAAGAACTCCTCGGTCTCCTCGACGTGCACGACGCGGGCATGCAGGCAGGCGGCGCGGAACACCGCGCCCGGACCAGCCACGGCTCCGGTGTGCGAGGCCGCGGCCCGCCGGCCGGCCTCCGAGCCGCCGGCCTTGAGCACGACCACCGGCTTGCGGCCCACCGCGCGCTCGGCGGCGGCGACGAACCGCCGTCCATCGACAATGTCCTCGAGGAAGCAGGCGATGAGGGTCGTCGCCTCGTCCTCGGCCAGGAAGGCGATCACCTCGGCCGCCTGCACATCGGCCTGGTTGCCGATGGACAGACAGCGGGCCACGCCGAGATCGCGGCTGCCCAGGTGCCGGAAGATGAGCCCCGCGTAGGCGCCGCTCTGAGAGACGATGCCGATGCCGCCCGGCCGCCGCGGCAGATCCCAGAAGTAGGTGCCGTTGAGCCCGGCCGGCGCCGAGTAGACACCCATGCAGTTCGGTCCCACCAGCCTGAGCCCGGCGGCTCGCGCGCTGGCCAGCAGCTCGGCCTGGGCGCTGCGACCTTCCTCGTCCACCTCGCCGAAGCCCGACGAGAGCACGATGGCCGCCCTGGTCCGCCGCATGGCCAGCGCCTTGACCGCCGCGGGCACCGCCGCGGCGGGCAGGCTCACCAGGGCCAGGTCGATCCCTTCGGGCAACGCCTCCACGACGGGGACCGTGGGCAGGCCGAGGATCGGCTCGCCGGCCGGGTTCACCGGGTAGAGCGCTCCGGAAAAACCGCCGTCCTTCACGTTCTTCAGCAGTCGAAAGCCGAGCTTGGCGGGATCGCGCGAGGCGCCCAGGATCGCGACGGAGCGCGGGGCGAAGAGCGCCTCGAGGCCGTCCATCACGGGACCAGGCGGAGGATGCGGTCGTCGCTCGCGGCGGGGGAGCCGCGCCCGTCCCGGTTGCTCGTGGCGATGTAGAGCGCCCCGTCCGGACCGACCACCACGTCGCGCAACCGCCCGTAGTCGCCGTCGAGCAGGGGCGAGGCCATCGTCGCCGATCCGTCGGCGGCCAGGTTCACGCGCAGGAGTTGCCGGCCCCGCAGCGTCGCGATGTAGGCGACGCCGTCCAGAATCGCCATGCCGGCCGGCGCCCAGGTCCGGAACCCCGACTCCAGCACGGGATCTTCGAAGCCCTCCCGGCCAGCCCGGCCGTAGACGTCCGGCCAGCCGTAATTACGACCGGGCCGGATGAAGCTCAGCTCGTCGTGCCCGCCCGGAATGCCGGAGGGCCCGTGCTCGGAGGCGAAGAGCTGCCCGGCGCCGTCCCAGGCCAGTCCCTGGGGATTGCGATGGCCGAGGCTGTACACCGGCGAGCCGGGAAAGGGGTTATCGGTAGGCACGGTGCCGTCGGCGTTGTAGCGCAGGATCTTTCCAGCGAGCGAGTCCAGCCGCTGGGCCAGGCGCGGCTCCGAGGCGTCTCCGGTGGTGAGGTAGAGCTTGCCGTCGGGACCGAACTTCACACGACAGCCGTCGTGCACGGTGGCGCCGGGAATGTCGTCGACGAGCACGCGCTCGACGGCGCCTCGGCCTTGGCCGAGCGTGAGCAGCGCGAGCCGATTCACCAGGCTGACGCGCTTGCTCAGCGTGTAGCAGACGTACAGCCGACCCGTCTTCGCGAACTCCGGGTCGAGGGCGAGCCCCATCAGACCGCCCTCCCCGCGCGCGGCCACCGGGAGCGTGGCCACGGGCTTGGGATGCAGCCGCCCCTCGTGCACGACGCGGATGCGGCCGGCCCGTTCGGTGAGGAAGAGCCGCCCGTCGGGGGCGAAGGCCAGCGCCCACGGCACCTGCAGCCCGCTGGCCACGACCGTGACCCGTGGCTGCGACTGCAGCGGTGAGCCCGCGAGCACGCCCGCCAGCACGACAAGCCCGGCCACGAGGGCCTTCACAAGCTACGAGTGTAGCGTTCGCGCCCATCGTCCAGCAAACCGGCGGCCGCGACAGACGCCGGTGCCGCCTCAGCGGACGACCCGCCTCCAGAGGGACGAGGTCCAGCCCGCGTGGAGGACCTCCCGGATTTCCCGCAGGGCGAGGTCGCCCAGACCCAGATGCTCGAGGGCCCGACCGCGGCCGGACAGCGGACGGCCCAGGAGCGCGCTGAACACCAGCAGGAGCCCGCTGCACGCCCCACTGTCCGCTTGCACCGTCCGCGCCGCGGACTCGAGGAGTGTCAGCCCGAGAGCCGCGTCCTCGGTGACGTACCGGTGGGTGAGACTCACGGGCCCGTCGAGACCGACGGCGCCGTCGCTGGCGGCCAGCGCGTAGGCGGCGGGCGAATAGCCCCACCCGGCGCGAGCCGCCCCTCGCTCGGCGTCGACGGCGTCCACGAGTCGCCGGGCGCTCGCCGTCATATCGATATCCCGGCCTTGATCGATCCCGCCGAGGTTCAGCAGGACCAGCGCCGGGTGGAGCACCGGCCCGCCGTCGGTCAGGGCGGCGTCGAGGATGTCGACCGACGGCCGCGCCGACGGGAACAGCTCGCTCGCCGCCGCCAGCGCCGTGGAGCGCGCTGCCGGGAATGCGCCAAGTTGCAGGCTGGCGACGCGCTGCGCGACGTGCACTGCGGCCGGCCCGGTCTGCCGAGCTTGGTAGGGGAACGTGCCCGTCTCGACGAACGCCCGGGGCAGCCGGCCGCCGGCGCGGGTGATCTCCCGGGCCATGACGAAGGCCCCCAGGGTGCCGGGGGCGACCACGACGACGTGTCGGTCGTCGAGGTGCGCAGCTAGCCGTCGGGCCACGTCCTCGTGCGCGGCGGCCGGCACGGCGACGATGATGACGTCGGCGCCCGCCACGGCTTCACCGAGGTCCTCGACGACGGAGAGCGGCGCCTTGCCGGAGCGGTCCGGGGCGGCCAGCGTCAGGCCCCCGGCCTGACGGATGGCCGCGAGCTCCCTCGCCGCGCGGCGCCAGAGGCGCACGTCGTGGCCGGCCAGGGCCAGGTCGGCCGCCACCGCATACGCGCCACTGCCGCCTCCCAGGATGGTGACCGGCATCACTTGATGGCTCCCGCCTGGCGCAGCCCGGCGATCCGATCGCCGGAGTAGTTGAGCAGCTCGCCGAGCACGGCCTCGGTGTGCTCGCCCAGCGCCGGAGGCGGAGCCACTTCGAGACCGAGCTGGCCGTCGACCTTGATCGGGGTGCCCAGCGTCGGGATCGTGCCGTGACGAGGGTGCTGCATCTCGACCACCATCTGGCGTAGACGCAGCTGCGGATCGACGAGCACGCGGTCGACGGCCTGAATGGGAGCCGCCGGCACGCCCTCGGCGGTCAGCCGCGACAGCCACTCGACGCTCGTCCGGGCCGCGAAGACCGTCTCGATGAGCGGCGTGAGCGCCTGGCGGTTGGCGACCCGGTCGCGGTTCGTCGCGAAGCGTGGATCCCGTTCCCACTCCGGATGCCCGGCGGCCAGACAGAAGCCGCGCCAGAACTTCTCCGCGAACACGGCGACGATGATGTGCCCGTCGCGCGTGGCCAGCGCCTGGTAGGGCGCGACCGAGAGGTGGGCCGAGCCCTGAGGGCCGGGCACGCAACCGTCGGTCCAGAAGTACTGAGCCAGGTAGGTCAGCAGGGAGACCTGGCAGTCGAGCAGGGACAGATCGAGATGGGCGCCGTGGCCGGTCACCTGCCGGCGGAACAGAGCCGCGACCACGGCGAAGGCGGCCATCATGGCCCCGGCCAGGTCACCCATCGGCAGCCCCATGCGCACGGGGCGTCCACCGGGTTCGCCGGTGAGACTCATGGCTCCACCCATGGCCTGCAACGCCAGGTCGAACGCCGGCCAGTCACGGTAGGGGCCGTGCTGTCCGTAGGCCGAGACCGAGCATACGACCAGGCGCGGGTTGATTGCCGCGAGCGACGCGTACTCGCAGCCGAGCCTGGCCATGACGCCGGGCCGGAAGTTCTCCCACACCACGTCGGCGGTGCGTACGAGGTCCAGGAACACCTGGCGCCCCGCCGGCTCCGCCAGGCCCAGGGCCACGGACTTCTTGTTGCGGTTGATGGCCAGGAAGTACGCGCTCTCGCCATCGGGCAAGAACGGCGGACCCATGGCGCGCATCGGATCGCCCCCCTCCGGGTCCTCGATCTTGATGACCTCGGCTCCCATGTCGGCCAGCAGCATGGAGCCGTACGGGCCGGCCAGCATGCGCGACAGGTCCAGGACGCGAACGCCGTTCAACAGCCGCATGGGGGTCAGCGGCCCCGCGCCTGCAGGGCGGCGCGCACCGTGGCCGCGCTCACCGGCAGCTCGGTGAAGCGGATGCCGATGGCCTGCGCGAGGGCGTTGGCCACCGCCGCCGACACGGGGATGGCGCCCGATTCGCCGAGCCCCTTGGCTCCGAACGGGCCCTCGGCGTCCACGCTCTCGATGAGGCGGACGATGAGCTCGGGCATGTCGCTGGCGCGCAGGATCGCATAGTCCAGGAAGCTCGTCGTCAGCACCTGGCCGTCCTGCACGACGAGCCGTTCGCTCAGCGCGTAGCCCAGCCCCATGTGGATGCCGCCGTGGATCTGGCCCTCGGCGGCCGGGGGATTCAGCGCCCGGCCCACGTCGTGAGCCGAGGCGACCCGGCGGACGACGATGCTGCCCGTCGTCTCGTCGACGTCGAGCAACACCGCCTGGGCGGCGAAGCCGTACGCCGCCGACACGTTGCCCCGTAGATCCTTGTCGAGCATCCGGGTGGGCGGGTCGTAGAACGCCTCCGCGACGAGCGGGCGGCCCCCCTCGCGGAGGTGCCCGGCCCGGGCCACGCGCTCGTAGGGCAATCGCCGGCTCGGCTCTCCCCTGACCGCGATCCAGCCATCGCTGAGCTCCAGCCGCTCGATCGGGACCTCCAGCTGGGCGGCGCCCAGGGCCAGCAGCTCGGCCCGCAGCTTGAGCGCGGCCAGGCGGGCCGCGTTGCCGGCGACGAACGTCGTGCGGCTGGCATGCACACCCACGTCCCACGGCTTGACGGTGGTGTCGGCGTTGACGACCTCGACGCGCTCCAGCGGCACGCCCAGCGTCTCGGCCACGATCATGGCCAGCACGGTGTCCGCCCCCTGCCCGATCTCGCTGGCGCCGGTGATCAGCGACACGATGCCGAAATCGTCGAGCTTGAGGATGGCCCCACACCCGTCGGAGCGATAGATGCGGGCACCGCCCCCCACGTGGAACATGGCCGCGTAGCCGATGCCCCGGCGCCAGCCGGGGGTCAGGGGCGGCGGCTGCCTGCCGATGTCCTCGGCCACCGCCTCCAGGCACTCCCGCATCGCACAGGACGTGATCTCGAATCCCTGCGGCGTCACGTCACCGGAGTTCAGCACGTTGCGCCGGCGCACCTCGAGACGATCCAGCCCCAGGCGGACGGCCAGCTCGTCCATCTGGGACTCCACCGCGAAGGTCGACTCCAGATTGCCGTAGCCCCGCATGGAGCCGGAATAGGGATTGTTCGTGTACACGATGGTGGTATCGAAGCGGACGCTGGGACAGCGGTAGAGGCCGGTCACGGTCCCGAGCATCACGTACGGTGTCGTCGCGCCCCACGAGACGTACGCGCCGCTGTCGATGGTGACGTGGGCCTCCCGGGCCAGGATGTGGCCGCCGGCATCGGCCGCCGTGCGCAGGCGGATGCGGCAGGGTTCGCGGGTGGGGCAGGCGATGAACTCCTCGACCCGGTCGAACTCCAGCTTCACCGGCCGGCGGGCCCGCCGGGCGAGCAGCGCCGCGATCACGTCGATCGGATAGAGATCCAGGCCGCGGCCGAAGTTGCCGCCCACCGGCGGCTGGATCACGCGCACCCGGTCTCCGCCGATGCCGAGCGCGGCGGCCAGCTCGCGCTGATAGACAAAGGGCACCTGCGTGGTGGACCACACGGTCAGCCGGCCCTGCGGGTCCCAGTCGGCGATGGCGACCATCGTGCCCAGGCATGCCGGCGTGACGAAATGCACGCGGTACTCGCCTTCGACCACGGCCGCCGCGTCCTGGACGGCCCGATCCACGTCGCCGTGGGCGAACTGATAGCGCAGGCTCGTGAGGTTGGTGCCGAGCTCATCGTGGACGAGGGGGGCCCCGGGCCGGAGCGCGACGTCGGGATCGAAGACCCCGGGCAGCTCGGCGTACTGCACGTCGATCGCGGCGACGGCCTCCTCGGCCGCCGCCTGCGTCTCGGCCGCCACCGCCGCCACCTCGTCACGGATGCACCGCACTTTGCCCCGCTTGAGGGCCAGCTGGTCCCGGGCATAGCCGAAGGGCTGCTGCTCGACCTCGTCGCCGGTGAGGACGGCCACGATGCCGGGCACACGCCAGGCCCGTGAGGCATCGATGCCGAGCAGGCGGGCGTGGGGATACCGGGTTCGCAGGATCTTGCCGTACAGCATCCGGGGCAGCTCGAGGTCGTGCAGATAGCGGGTGCGCCCGGTGACCTTGTCGAGACCGTCGCGCCTGGGGACCGACGTGCCGACGACGCTGAGCCCGCTCACCGGCTGCCCGCCCCGACGTGGCTCATGCCAGGGCGCCCACCTGGATCCGCTCGTACAGCATGCTCACCATCTCATCGACCCCGGCGCACGCCCACACGCGGAAGAACGGCGAGGCCTGCAGCTCCATGAACTCGCGGTCCCCGCGGGCCTGGGCCTGCTCTTCGCTCTCACCGGGCCGGCGGGCTCGCATGCTGGCTCGGATGCGGTCCTTGTGATAGACGGCCGGATACTCGATGTAGTGGTACAGCAGCTCCATCTGCCGGGTGAAGAATGCCACGACCGGGATCGATTGCCACGTCTGCCCTCGCTTGAGGTTGAGGAACTGGCTCATGAGGTCGGCGTTGGGCGATTCGGCCGGGTCCGGGGCGGCGGCCCGGCTGCAGCGCTGTCCATCGCGGGGGACGATGCGCAGCTCCAGGCCCGCGACGTCGGCGACCCGGGCCACCATCGGCACGTCGCGGCGACAGTCGGACGACCACTCCTCCGAGATGACCAGCACCCTGGCCGGCCCGCCCGGTTGGGCCGCCAGCCACTTCCACGCCTGCGCCTGGGCCTCGGACAGACGGGCCGCCTCGTACGCCTTGCCGAGAAAACCGCTCCAGTCCCTGCGGGCGCCGTGGGACCCCTCCCGCTCGAGGTTTTCCGGGCTCCCCGTGTACGCCACGTACTGAGCGAAGGTCATCCCGGCTGCGAAACGCTCCGCCGTCACCATCTCACCGCCTCCTTGTGCTCGCCGAAGACGCGCCGCAGGGCGTCGGCTATCTCGCCGACCGTCGCGTACGCGCGCACGGCTTCCATGATCGGTTCCATGAGATTGACGGTGCTCCGCGCCCCGTCGGTGAGGCGCCGCAGCGCGGCGTCGACCGCCGCGCCGTCCCGCTCCCGGCGCAAACGCTGGAGCCGGGCCACCTGCGCGCCGGCGACGCGGGCATCGACCGTGTACGGCTCCACCACCCGGTCGTCGGCGGTCAGCCGGTCGCCCGCGTGACAGTTGACGCCGACCTTCCGGACCTCGCCCGCGGCCAGCTGCTGCTCGAACCGGTACGCTTGTCTGGCCACCTCGGCCTGGATGGCCCCCGTCTTCACCGCCTCCACGATGCCGCCCAGCCGCTCGACCATGGCCAGCTCGTCCAGGATGCGCTCTTCCATCTGGTTGGTGAGCGTCTCCACGAAATAGGCGCCGCCGAGCGGATCCGCGGTATCGGTGACGCCCGTCTCCTCGGCGCAGATCTGCATGGTCCTGAGCGCGAGGAGCTGGGCCTGGGCCGAGGGGATCGTGTAGGCCTCGTCGTAGGTAGGCAGGGCCATCGTCTGGGCGCCGCTGAGCGCCGCGGCCAGCGCGATGTAGGCGCCCCGCACGATGTTGTTTTCCGGCTCCTCGGCCGTGAAGGCCGAGCCGCCGCCGCCGATGAGGGTGCGGAACATCCACGAGCGGGGATTGCGGGCGCCGAAGCGCTCTCGCAGCATCCGGGCGTAGAGCCGGCGGCCGGCCCGAAACTTGGCGACCTCCTCGAAGATCTTCCCCCAGCACGTGAAGTTGAACGACAGGCGCGGCGCGAACTCGTCGGCGGCGATGCCACGGCTCTGCATCAGCTCGATGTAGGCGGCCGCCATGGCCAGCCCGTAGGCCATCTCCTGGGCGGTGGTGCAGCCGGCTTCGCGGATGTGGTAGCCACACACCGAGAGGGGATTCGAGCGCGGATAGCGGCGGATGGAAAACTCCACGAGGTCGCCGACCAGGCGCAGCGAGGACTCCACCGGGTAGATCCAGGTGCCCCGAGCGATGAACTCCTTGAGGATGTCGTTCTGCGGCGTCGTCACCACACGGTCGGCCGCGGCACCCTGCTGGTCGGCCACCGCGAAGTACATGGCCGTGATGGGCGCGGCCATACCGTTGATGGTGAGCGAGACACTGACCCGGTCGAGCGGGATGCCGGCGAACGCCTCTTCCATGTCGGCCAGGGAGTCGACGGCCATGCCCACCCGCCCCACTTCCCCCTCGGCCCGCGGGTGGTCGGAATCCAGACCGAGCTGCGTGGGCAGGTCGAAGGCGACGTTGAGAGCGTCCTGGCCGTGGGCCATGAGGTACTTGAACCGCGCATTCGTCTCCGCGGGCGTGCCGAAGCCGACGTACTGGCGCATCGTCCACAGCCGCTCGCGATACATGTGCGGGTGAATCCCGCGGGTGTAGGGATACTCGCCGGGACGCCCGACGTCCCGGGCGACGTCGCGACCGGCGAGGTCCTCGGGCCCGTACACCGGATTGACCGGGATCCCGGCGTGCAGCGTGACGTCTCGCATCGTGGCCTCCTAGCCCTCGACGAAGCGGACAACGAGCGGGGCCAGCGCGGGACCCCGCTCCTCGGGCGGCGCGTGGCCGACATCCGGCAGCGTCACCACCTCGGCCTGCTCGAACACCGTCCGCCACCGCGGCAGCGCGCTGGCGAACGCCCGATCCTTCAATCCCCACACGAGCAGGGCCGGGATTCTGGCCAGCCGGGCTCGCCGCTGCCAGAGCGTGTCATACCACGCGCTCGACCCCAGCAGCTCGCGCGCATACACCCAGGTGGCTTCCCGCTGTCCGGGCCCCAGCGGGGACGCGTAATGCCGGTGCACGGCCGGCGTGTAGCGGCGCCGGTCGGCCAGGCTGTACCGGAACATGACGTTGACCGAGAAGCCCCAGCGCTCGTAGAGCACCCGGCCGAGCGGGCCTCCGAGCACGCGGCCGGCCCAGGCGATCCGTGGCTCGCCGGCGAACGACCACATCCAGGTGTTGAAGAGCACGAGGCTCCGCACCTGCTCGGGACGCTCGATGGCATGGGCCAGGCCGATGGGACCACCGAAGTCGTGCACGACCAGCGTGAGGTCCTTGAGCCCGAGCGCGTCGATCAACCCGCTCAGGCGACGGGCCTGTTCCGCCGGCCGGTAGCAGGCGCCAGGAGGCTTGTCGCTGAGGCCGAAGCCCGGCAGGTCGGGGGCGATGCACCGAACGCGCTCGCGCAGCGCCAGAATGAGATCGCGGTAGAGGAAGGACCACGTCGGCGTGCCGTGGACCAGCACCACCGGACGTCCCGTGCCCTCGTCGACGTAATGCAGCCGGCCGGTGTCGACCTCGAGCCAGTGCGGCGCGAACGGGTAGAGCGCGGGGTCGAGCCAGCTCGCGCTCACAGGCGATCCTCGCGGAACGCCGCCACCACGTCGGGCAGGGACGTGCCCATGGGGAACACCCGGCGGACCCCGGCGGCCAGCAGCGCCGGCACGTCCTGCGGCGGGATCGTCCCCCCCACCACGACCGCGATCTCGTCGGCGTGCTGGCGCCGCAGGCCCTCGATGACCCGGCGGCTCAGCGTCAGGTGAGCGCCCGACAGGATGCTGAGGCCGATCACGTCCACGTCTTCCTGGATCGCCTCCTCGATGATCTCCTCGGGGGTGCGCTTGAGACCGGTATAGAGCACTTCGAAGCCGGCGTCGCGCAGGGCCTGGGCGACGACCTTGGCGCCGCGGTCGTGGCCGTCGAGGCCGGGCTTGGCGATGAGGATTTTCATTGAACAGGGTGCGGGCATCCGGGCTTGGCCACGCCCGGGCCCGGCCCCAGCAGGGGGATGATCGCGGGGCGGATGCGGCGGTCGGAGATGGTCAGGCGGCCGACGGTGACGGGCAGGCGGAAGCGTCGCGGGCCGGCGCTGCCCGGGTTGAAGAACAGCACGCCGTCGCGCTCCTCGGCGCGGGGCTGGTGGCTGTGCCCGGCCAGCACGGCGGCGAAGCCCCGGGCCCGCGGATCCAGGTCGAGCGTCTTCACGTCGTGCCGGACGTAGACGCGCACGCCGGCGATCTCGACGATGGCATCGTCGGGCAGCGACTCGGCCCACACCCCCCGGTCGTTGTTGCCCCGGACGGCGGTGACCGGCGCGATCTCCGCCAGCGCGGGCACGATGTCCGGTGAGCCGATGTCGCCGGCGTGCACGATGGCGTCGGCGCCCCGGAGCGCGGCGACCGCCTCCGGCCGCAGCAGCCCGTGGGTGTCGGCGATCACCGCGAGCGTGGCGACGGGCGTCATGCCGGGGCGAAGGCGGGCAGCCAGCGGGGCTCGCCGGTGGGCCCGTCGGCCACACGCAGCGGCCGGAGCCGCACGCGCTGGCCGACAGCCACGCGGCCGGCCTCGCCGTTCAGAATGACGGTGAAGATGCGCAGGCCGTCCACCGCGACGATGGCGAACACCCGGGGTCCCGGGAAGCCGGCGGGCAACCCCGTCTCCTGCACCGTGAAGGCCTGGATCGCGCCTTCCCCGCTGAGGTCGACCCACTCGAAGCGGTCGGCGCAGCAGTCCCCGCAGAAGGCGCGCGGCGGCCAGGCCAGGCGGCCGCATCCGGCGCAGCGGGTGGTGCTGAGCCGACCCTGGCCGAGCCGAGCATAGAACTCGGCCAGCTTCGTGTGGTCGGCCGATTGCAGCGGAAACGGGTCGACGGCCCGCCAGTACGTCACGCCGGCTCCCTGCCGTAGATCATCACGACGTGCTCGCCCATGCCGCTGTTGTTGTGGGTGAGCCCGATGGCGGCGTCCGGCACCTGACGCGGGCCGGCCTGGCCGCGCAGCTGCAGGAAGATCTCGGCGGCCTGGGCGACGCCGGTGGCCCCCAAGGGATGCCCGCAGCCGATCAGGCCGCCGCGCGGGTTGACCACGACATCGCCGCCGTCGTCGCTTCGCCTGGCCGCGATGAACGGCCCGGCCTCGCCCTGGTCGCAGAAGCCGAGCTCTTCGTAGGCGATGAGCTCGGCGATGGCGAAGCAGTCGTGCACCTCGGCCACGTCCACGTCCCGGGGGCCCACCCCGGCCATACGATAGGCGGCCTGCGCGGCCCGCTCGAGGGCGGGCCAGCGCGCCAGATCGTCGGGCAGCGAGCTGAGCTGGAAGCCGTCGAGGGCCTGCCCGGTGCCCCGGATCCACACGGGACGGTCCGTGAGATCCCGCGCCCGCTCGGCGCTGGCCAGGACCACCGCGGCGGCGCCGTCGGTGATCGGTGAGCACATGAACAGACGCAGCGGGCTCGAGATCATGCGGGAGCACAACACCTGGTCGAGCGTGGCGCCCTTCTGGAAATGGGCGTTGGGGTTGCGGGCGGCATGGGTATGGTTCTTGACCCCGACCAGCGCCAGCTGCTCCTCGGTCGTGCCGTAGCGCATCATGTGGCGCTGGGCGGCCAGCGCGAAGCACGGCGGCGCGGTGAGACCGAAGGCGGCTTCCCACTCCCGGTCGACCCCCGTGCCCATGTTGAGGATGGCCTCCTCGCCCGAGGGCTGATTCAGCTTCTCGACGCCCAGGACCATGACGAGATCGGCGAGGCCGGCGGCGATGAAGGCGTAGGCGTAGCGGATGCCCACGGTGCCGGAAGCGCACATGTGCTCGGTGCGCGCGCTCAGCGCGCTGGGCCGGATCCCCAGCGCCTCGGCGGCCAGCGAGGCGATGTGACTCTGGAACGCCGTCCGTTCCGGCAGCACCGAGCCCACCACCAGCCCCTCGAGGTCGCGCGGACGCAGTCCGGGGACGGCGTCGAAGCAGGCCTTGCCGGCTTCCCAGATGAGCTCCCGGAAGCTCGCCCGGCGGACGCCGAACTTGCATACCCCCGCGCCGACGAGCGCGACCCCTCGCGAGGCGCTCACGCGAATACCTCGGCGCGATCCCAGTCCAGCTCTCGCCCGATCACGATGCGGAGCATCTCCGACGTCCCGCCCCCGGGCAGCAAGAAGCGGGCGTCGCGGAAGTAGCGCTGGGCCGGATACTCCATGGCCAGCCCGTACGAAGCGAAGATCCGGGCCGCCTCGTCGGTCACCCGAACGGCCATTTCCGAAGCGAAGAGCTTGGCCATCGCCGCCTCGCGGGCGACCGGACGCCGCCGATCGATGGCGCCCGCCGCCTGATAGGTCATGAGCGCCGCCCCGTGGAGCGAGGTGAGCATGTCGGCCAGCTTGAAGGCGATCGCCTGGTGCTCGACGATCGGCTTGCCGAAGGCGACACGCTGGCGCGCGTAGGCCAGGGCCGCCTCGTAGGCGGCCCGGGCCAGGCCGACAGCGAGGGCGGCCGTCATGACCCGGATCTCGGCCAGGATGGTGCCGATCTTCTCCACGCCTCCGCCCTCGCCGCCCAGCAGGTGCTCGGCGGGCACCTCGACATCGTCGAGGAGGATCTCGCCGGTCTCGGAGGCCCGCACGGACATCTTGTCGATCGTCTTGCCCAGCGTGATCCCTCGCATGGTGGCACGGTCCAGCAGGAACAGGGCGATGTTTCCCAGGCCCCGCTCCGGCGAGGTCTTGGCGGCGACGGTCAGGACGTCGGCGACGGGCGCGTTGGTGACCCAGGTCTTGGCTCCGCGCAGTACCCAGCGATCACCGCGGCGCTCGGCCCGTGTCGCGAGGTTGGCCACGTCCGAGCCGGCGCCCGGCTCGGTCAGCGCGAACGTCGCCACCAGATCACCGCGCAGGGCGGGCACGAGATAGCGCTGGTGGAGCGCCTGAGACCCGTAGCGGTAAACGAAGTAGGTGCCCATCAGCGATTGCATGGCCACCGCCGCCGCCAGCGAGAGCGAGCCCCGGGCCAGCTCCTCCGCGAAGAGACAGTACGTCACCATGTCGGCCTCGGCGCCCCCGTACGGCTCGGGGTAGCGCAGGCCGAAGTAACCCAGCTCCCCCACCCGCTTGAACAGCGTCATGGGGAACTGGGCGCGCTCGTCGATGGCGTGGGCCTGGGGCACGACCTCGGCGTCGACGAAGCGCGCCACGGCGCGGCGAAAGCTCTCTTGCTCGGTAGTAAACCGGATCATTGTAGCGGGGTCCGCGAGACCAGCTCGGGGCGTGGGTGGCCTGCCCTAGGTGCGTGTGGCTGCGTCCGTTGTAGCGGGGGCCGTGAGGCCGGCTCGGGGCGTGGGTGGGCTGCCTTGGGTGCGTGTGGCTGCGTTCGTTGTAGCGGGTGCCGCCAGCCCGGTTCGAGCCGTGGGTGGGCTGCTCTAGGCAGGTGTGGCTCCGTCCGTTTCACCGATTGATCTTCTTCTGTATCTTCTGCTGCTGCTTCTGCTTTCTTTTTTGTCTCAGGGTGTGGGTGGCGGGCTCGTCCACGCGCAGGTCGGGGCCGGTGCCGGTGATGACCACGGCGTAGTCGGCGCGGGCCGACGCTGGCGACACGAGCTCTTCTCGCACGTCTTCGAGGACCTGGGCCGGGTCGCGCTCGAAGGGATCGCCGTAGCCGCCCGCCCCGGGCTGCTGGAAGGAGACGACGTCGCCGTAGCCGAAGTCACGCGACTCCTTGCCGTGCACCACGACTTCGTCGGGCCCCGGATTGATCACGGTGCGGCCCAGCGCGCCGGGCCGGCCGCCGAACAGCCCCCAGGCGGGAATGCGCTGTCGGTCCGTGAGGTTGGTGAGCTTGCCGTCGTCGGCCAGGAAGCGCAGGTCCCGTCGGATGCCGCAGCCGCCCCGGAACTTGCCGGCGCCGCCCGTGTCGCGGATGAGCTCGAAGCGCTCCACGACGATCGGGTGGCGCGCCTCCTGCGCCTCCACCGGAATATTCGCGGCATTGAAGGCCCAGGCCATCGCCTCGCACCCGTCCTTGGTGGCGCGGGCCCCCGTGCCCGAGAGAACCAGCTCGTAGGCCACGAAGCGGCGCCCGCGCCCACGGTCCCAGCCGCCGAAGGTCGGGTTGGCCATGTGGGAGGCCGCCGCCGCCACTCGCTCGGGCAGGGCCGGGGCCAGCGCGCCCAGCACGGCCTCGAAGATCCGATAGCAGATGAGCGCGCGCGGCCCGCCGCCGGCCGGCGGGCGCGGGTTGAGAAACGAGCCCTCCGGCGCCGAGACCGTCACCGGGCGGAACGCGCCCTCGTTCATCGGCCCCAACGGATCGGTCAGGCACTTCACCGCCGCATAGGAGTAGGAGCGCGTGTAGTTGATGTAGGAGTTGAGTCCCGAGGGCGTCTGCGGGCTGGAGCCCGCGTAGTCGACGGTGATGGCGTCGCCCTCGACCGTCACGGTCACGCACACCCGCAAGGGATCGGTCCCGGGCCCCCAGTCGTCGAGGAAATCCTCGAAGGTGTAGCGGCCGTCGGGGATCGCACGGACGGCCGCCCGCACGCTGGCTTCCGTCCGCGCGAGGATCTGCTCCATGGCCGCCGACAGCACGGCGCGCCCGTACCGCTCCACCAGCTCCTGCAGCCGCAGCTCGCCCACCCGCAGCGCGCTGCGCTGGGCCCGGAGATCGCCCAGCACCTTGTCCGGCGTGCGGGTATTCGCGGCGATGAGGCCGATGACGGCCTCGTCCTCCCGGTACTCGCGCCACACCCTGGTCGGCGGGATCCGGAGGCCTTCCTGGTGATAGTCGAAGATGCCGACCACGCCCTGGCTGCCCGGACGCTGGCCTCCCACATCGGTGTGGTGAACGATGTTCACGACGAATCCCACGAGCTCCCCACTCGAGAACACGGGCTGCGTGATGAAGAAGTCCGGGAGGTGACCGGAGCCGAGCAGCGGGTCGTTCAGCAGCACGCCGTCCCCCGGGCGCAGCGTCTCGAGCGGGTGCGCGGCCAGGGCGTGGCGCACGGCGAAGGACATCGCGCCCATGTGTCCCGGTGAGTAGGGCCCCTGGGCCACCATGCGCCCGGCCGGGTCGAAGACCGCGACCGAAAAGTCCTGCCCCTCGCGCGCCTGCTCGGAGTAGGCGGTCCGCTGGACGGCCGTGCCGATCTCCACGGCGATGGACTGCAGCGCCCCCCACACGACACCCAGGGTGATGGGATCGAGCGCGGTCATGCCGCCGCGGCGAGCGTCACGATAAGGTTGGCATAGGCGTCGACGACGGCCTGGGCGCCGGGCGGCAGCACGGTCGTGGACTCGCGCTCCTCCACGATCGCCGGCCCCGTCAGCGACAGACCGGCCCACAGCCGGTCGCGATCGTACACGGGCGTGTCGATGTACCCGCCGGCCTCCGGGAAGTACGCCCGGCGCACGGCCTTGCGAGGCGACTCGCCGGGCTCCGTCCCGGCCTTGGCCAGAGCCAGGCCCGGCGTGCCCCCGACCGCCGAGAGCTTCCACGTCACGACCTCCACCGGCTCGGCGGGCTGGGCGTAGCCGTAGCGGGCGGCGTAGATCTCGTCGAAGCTGGCCCGGATCCGGGCCAGGCCGGCCGCGCTCAGCGGGCCGGCCGGCACCGGCACGCTGAGCTCGTAGCCCTGCCCGACGTAGCGCGCGTCCGCGGCGCGGCTCACCGTGAGCTGGCCGGACACCGCTGAATCGCGCACCACGGCCGTCGCCTGGTCCGCCATCTCGGCGTACATCGCGGCCAGCGCCGCCGGGTCGGCTTCGTCCAGGCGATCGACGTGCGTGCGCGCCACGTCGAAGCGCACCTCGGCGCCGAGCAGCCCGATGGCGCCGGTCACGCCGGCGGCGGCGGGCAGGATGACCCGGGGGACCCCGAGCGCCTGGGCCAGGCGGCAGCCGTGCACGGGCCCCGAGCCGCCGAACGCGACCAGGGTCAGCTGGCGCGGATCACGACCGCGCTCGATCGAGACCACCCGCGTGGCGAGCTCCATGTTCGTCGTCACGATCTGGTGCACGCCCCAGGCGGCCTCTTCCAGCGCCAGCCCCAGCGGGCGCGCCAGCCGCTCCTCGATGGCCCGGGCGGCCGCGGGGAGCGACAGGCGCATGGCGCCTCCGGCGAAGAAGTCGGGGTTCAGGTAGCCCAGGACGAGGTTGGCGTCCGTCACCGTCGGCTCCGCGCCTCCCCGACCGTAACAGACGGGACCCGGCGTCGAGGACGCGCTCTCCGGGCCGACGGCGATGACGCCCATCCGGGGCCGGGCGATGGAGCCGCCTCCGGCGCCGATCTCGACGAGGTCCAGGGCCTGGATGTTGATGGGCAGCCCGCTGCCCGGGGCCAGCCCCACGCGATGCAGCTCGAAGGACGCGGTCGTGAAGGGCCGGCCCTGTTCGATGAGGGCGAGCTTGGCGGTGGTGCCGCCCATGTCGAAGGCGATCACGTCGCGGTAGCCGGCCAGCTCGCCGTAGGCGGCGGCCATGAGCGCCCCGGCGGCCGGGCCGGACTCCAGCATGCGCACGGGATACCGCTCCATCGCCTCGGCCGTGGCCACGCCGCCCGAGGACTGCATCACGAAGAGCCGGCCCCGGCAGCCGCGCTGCCGCAACGAAACTTGGAGATCACGCAGGTACTCGCGCACCGCCGTCATCACGTAGGCGTTGACCACGGTCGTCGACGTCCGCTCGTACTCGCGGGCCGTGGGCGACACCTCGTGAGAGAGGCTCACGACGATGTGGGGCGCCTCCTCGGCGACGATCCGGGCCACGCGCTGTTCGTGCGTGGGATTGACGTACGCGTGGAGCAGGCACACGGCCAGCGTCCGTACTCCGCGCGCGGCCAGCTCGCGGACGGCCCGGCGGGCGTCGGCCTCGTCGAGGGGCGTGCGCACGCTGCCGTCGGCCAGGACCCGTTCGGTGACCTCGCCGATGAGGCGACGGGGCAGCAGCGGCGGCGGCTTGTCGATGTTGAGATCGTAGACCTGGTAGCGCTTCTCCCGGCCGATCAGAAGCACGTCCCGGAAGCCGCGGGTCGTCAGCAAGCCGACGTTACGCCCCTTGCGCTCGATGACGATGTTCGAGCCCAGCGTCGTGCCGTGCACGGCCTCGGCGACGGCGGGCCAGGCCACCGCCGCCCGATCGAGCAGCTCGTCGAGGCCCGCCAGGCAGGCCTGGGCGGGGTCGGGATACGTGGTCAGCCGCTTGGCCGTGACCAGCTCGCCGCCCGGCGCCTGCAGCACGAAGTCCGTGAACGTGCCCCCGACGTCGAAGCCCAGTCGGTAGGGCACGCCGGGTCAGCTCCGTCGCTCGGGACGGGAGAGCACCACGCGGAACGGATACCGGCGCCCGGCCTGGTAGGCGACGACGTACTCGACAGGGTCGCCGCTCACCGCGAACCACGTCCGCTCGAACAGCAGCAGCGGGGTGCGCGGCCGCACCTGCAGCAGCTCGGCCACGTGCCGCGGCGCCAGGGCGGCGTCGGTCACCTGCTCGAGCACCTTGATGGGCAGGCCGAGCTGCCGTTCGATCGCGGCCACCAGCGACGTCTTCGAGAGGTCCTCGTCGGACAGCGCCCGGCCGATCTCGAAGGGCAGGTACACGGTCACGTGCTGGAACGGCCCGACGTCGGCATGCCGGATGCCGACCACCCGGTACCCGTCGGCGCCCGGCGGCAGCCGCAGCGCCTGCGCGATGTTCGGGGCCAGGCGGACCCGGTCGCGCGATTCGAGCTTGAACCAGGTCTCATCACCGAGCGCGATCATGTCATCGACCGAGCCGATGACGCGCAGCTTGGGATCGCCGCCCGGGGTCGGAGTGCTGAAGGTGCCGCGGCCGGCGTGGCGGTACAGCCGGCCTTCTTGCACGAGGACGTCGAGGGCCTGCCGAACGGTGGGGCGGCTCACCCGGAACCTCGCACAGAGCTGGTGCTCGGAGGGGATCCGTTCGCCTTCTCCCCGCAAATCTTGCCGGATCGCGTCGGCTATCTGAAGGTACCGCGGAATTCCGTGGCGATAATCCACTGCGGCCTCCTGCTGTCAGAATGTCCAGACAGTTATCACCGGAAGCCTGTCACGTCAAACGAGGGCCTGGCAGCGAGTTACGCGACGATCAGCCCTTGCGGTAGCTGTAGAATCCGCGTCCGGTCTTGCGCCCCAGATGCCCGGCCATCACCATGCGTTTGAGCAGCGGGGGCGCCGCATAGCGGGGCTCGCGGAACTCCTCGAACATCACCTCGGCCACGTACAGGGTCGTGTCCAGGCCCACCAGGTCCAGGAGCGTGAACGGCCCCATGGGGTACCCGCAGCCCAGCTTCATGGCCTGGTCGAGGTCCTCCAGCGAGCCCAGGCCGCTCTCGTAGAGACGGACGGCGTCGAGCAGATAGGGGACCAGGAGGCGGTTCACGATGAACCCCGTGGAATCCTTCGTCTGGACGGGCACCTTGCCCACCGCCCGCACCCACTCGGTGGCGGCCGACACGACGTCCTCCTCGGTGAGGATCGTGCGGGCGACCTCTACCAGCTTCATGAGTGGGACCGGGTTGAAGAAATGCAGGGCGAGGACGCGACCCGGCCGGCTGGTGGCCGCCGCCATCGCCGTGACGTTGCACGACGAGGTGTTGCTGGCCAGGATCGCGTGGGGCGGGCAGACCCGGTCCAGCCGGGCGAAGGTCTCGTTCTTGAGCGTCTGGTTCTCGGTGATCGCCTCCACGACCAGATCGCAGTCCTTGAAGTCGTCGATGCGCACGGTGCCGGCGATGCGCCCGAGCGTGGCGTCCTTCGCCTGGGGCTCGAGCTTGCCGCGGGCGGCTAGCCCCTCGAGCGTGGCGCGGAGGTTGCCCATTCCCCGCTCCAGCAGCTCCGGTGTGGCCTCGAGGACCGTTGTCCGGAAGCCTGCCTGCGCGGAAACCTGGGCGATGCCCGAACCCATGAGCCCGCATCCCAGAACGCCTACGTGCTTGACAACCATCATCGGGCCTCCGAAGGCCCTCGGCCCGCAGGCGGCGGGACGGGGCCGCAACGGTGGTCTGCTCGGTGGGCGATCAGTTCCGGGCGCGACGACCGGGCAGGGGGCGAGGCTCGTCGTGGAACGAGCCCGGAGGGCAGGGGTTCCTGACCGTGACGCTCACCCCCAGACGGTCGGTGCCGTAGCGCAGGCTGCCGTCGGGCTGCAGCACGAAACCCCGCTGCGGCGGGGCCGAGCCCGCGTCCTTGAGTGACTCGTCGTAGGCGACGTCGCGGGAAGACACGGGCGCCGACAGGATGTTCAGGAGCATCGAGGCGCTCACCGGGGTCTTGGCTTCGTCGGCGGCGGCAGGCGCGGCACCGGCCACGAGGATCAGCGCAGCGACCAGAGTCAACCAGGGCACCATGCTCGGCCTCCTACGCCCGAAGCTACTCATAGACGATCAGGGAGTGCAAGGGATAGTTCTTCAGCTTCTCCCGGCCGTGCAGGAAGGCGAGCTCGATCAGAAAACTGACGCCGACGACCTGACCGCCGAGCTGCTCGATGAGCCTCAGCGTCGCCGCCATCGTCCCGCCGGTGGCCAGGAGATCGTCCACGGCGAGCACCCGCTGGCCGGGCCGGATGGCGTCGGCATGAATGGCCAGGGCATCACGGCCGTACTCGAGCTCGTACTCCACCTCGATCGTCTTGCCCGGCAGCTTGCCCAGCTTGCGCACGGGCACGAAACCGGCCTGCAGTTGATGTGCGACGGCGCCGGCGAAGATGAACCCGCGAGATTCGACGCCGACCACCACCTGGACCTGCTCGCCGCGGTGCAGCGTGGAGAGCCGGTCGACGACGTACCGGAACGCCGAGGCGTCCTTGAGCAGCGTGGTGATGTCCTTGAAAAGGACTCCCTCGGTCGGAAAATCCTTGATATCACGGATTTTCGAGCGCAGCCCGGCGACGTCCACGGCGCGTATATTACCGGCGGCATGGCGCGCTGCGCAAGGCGGTCCCCTGCGCGCGCCCGGCGCGCAGCCACGCTGGCACGCACGGACGTCGGGGTGTCAATCTCGCGACGATCCGCGCGCCGGCCGCCCCGACCACGTCCGCGATTTCCCGGGAACAATGGCTCCTGGTCGCCCTGGCACCTCCCTTGCTCCCTCGTTGGCGCGTCGCGTGAAGCCAGGCGAGGGGAGGACTCATGGTGTTTCGCTCCGATGCGGCTCAGATGGTTCGAAGCCTCCTCGGTGAGCTTGCGCCCGACTGGCAAGTGGTGGGCGAGGTCACCGAGGTGACCGTCCGCGACCCGGAACACTGGTTGTCGGGAAACGGCACGTTCGGCGTCATGCTGCAACACCGCCCGACCGGCAAGCTCAAGGTCCTCGGGCGGCGCGCGGGGGCGGGGCCGGGAGCGACCTACCACCGCGGGATCTCCTTCGTGCTGCTGCAAGCGTACGCGCAGCGCAACATGGACCCGATCTGGCGCTACCTGAGTGAGGTCGGGCTCGCCTCTTACCAGCAGCGCAGCGCGGCGCTCAGAACCGCGTAGGTCCTTCCCGGCGCGCACGGTGCGCAGCCCTGCGCCCGACTCGTGTTGGCCGGCCCCGGGCCGTCAGCGCGCTGCGAGCTCGTCGATCACGTCGGGAAGCGCGGCCAGCCCCTCGATGACCGCGTCGGCCTCCAGGCCCGCGGCCCGTCGCCCGCCGCGGCTCACCTGGACCACCCGCATGCCGGCGACACGGGCGCCCTGCACGTCGAGCACGGGGTCGTCTCCGACGTGCACGGCGCTCTCGGCCTCCCCGCCCACGGCCTTGAGCGTCAGCCAGAAGATCTCCGGCGCCGGCTTGCGCACCCCCACCTCATCGGAGAACGTGGTGTGCGAGAAGTGCTCGAGCAACCCGTAGTGAGCCAGCAGCCGGCGCAGGATGGCGCCCGGCGTCCGCATCGTGTTGGAGACCACCGCGAGGGTGAGCCCACGAGCCCGCAGCGCCGGCAGCGCGCCGAGCGCGCCCGGATCCACGGTCGGGGGCACGAGGAGGGCAGGCCGGGCGAAGGCATCGAGGAGCGCCGCCAGCGTCGCCGCCGGCAGCCGCTGCGGCAGCGCCGGATCGGCCGCCGTCAGGATCGCCCGCACGTGCTCCTCCGCCGACACGTCGCGCTGAGTCGCCCACACCCGGGCCAGGAACCCGCGCGATGCCTCGTAGGCCCTCTCCAGGGCGGGACGGGCCACCGTCAGGCCCGCGGCCGCCAGGGCGTTCTGAAAGCCGTCCAGCCTGACACGCTTGTAGCGCTCGTCACTGACCGGCAAGTCCCAGAGAAGCGTTCCCCAGAAGTCGATGGTCACGGTTCGGATCTTCACCGGCCGCCCTCGAAGCGGGGGGCTCGCTTGGCCAGGAAGGCCTCTGCGCCCTCGGCCGGCTCTCCGGTGGCGTAGGCCTCGACGAACGCCTCGATGCCCGCCCGGATGGCGGTCTCGAGGTCCGAGTAGCGCCACCGCACGAGCAGGCGCTTCTGCAGCCGGACCGCGCCCGGCCCCGCCTTCAAGATCTTCGTCAGCAGCGCCTCGACGGCATCCCGAAGCCGCGGCGCTTCGACCACCTGGTTGACGAGCCCCCAGCCCAGCGCCCGCTCGGCCGGGATCGCCTCGCCGGTGAGAGCCAGCTCGGCGGCCCGCCCGGGGCCCACCAGCGGCGGCAAGAGCGCCGCCTCGATCACCGAGGGAACGCCGACCCTCACTTCGGGCAGACCGAAGATGGCATCCGCGGAGGCCAGCCGTATGTCGCAGGCCAGAGCCAGCTCGAAGCCGGCGCCCAGGCACGGGCCGTTCACCGCGGCCACGACGGGGACCGGGCTGTGATGAACGGCCTCGATGGCCGCGTGGAGCGCCGTGATGAGCTCGCGCGCGCCGGGCCCGTCGAGGTCGCCGAGCACGCGCACGTCCATCCCCGCGCAGAAGGCGCGACCACCGCCGGTGAGCACCACGGCGCGGAGCGCGCCATCGGCCGCGAGGTCGGCGAACGTCGCGCCCAGGGCCCGGATGAGCCCGGGCTCCAGGAGATTGAGGGGCGGTCGGTCGACCGTGCACCATGCCACCGGGCCCGCACGCTCGATGCGGACCGGCGCGTCCGCCATCAGTACCGCCGCATCTGGGGGTCGACGGCGCGGGCCCAGTAGTCGAGCCCGCCCATCAGGTTGCGGACGCTCGAGAAGCCCAGCCCGCGGAGGTACTCGGCCACGGCGGCGCTGCGCACGCCCTGATGGCAGTACACGACGATCGCGTCGTCGGGGTCGAGCTCCTCGACGCGGAACTCGATCTCCTCGATCGGGATGTGCACCGCGTTGGGGAGGCGGCACAGCTTCGTCTCCCAGTCCTCGCGGACATCGAGCAGCACCGGACCAGGGCCGGCGTCCAGCTGTTGCTTCAGTTCCTGGGGGCTGATCTCGTTCATCGCAAGCTGCTCCTTCAACGAGGGGCCGGTCGGGCGACGAGGAAGCGACTCAGCCAGCCGTTGACCGGCTCGGGATGTTCGAGCTGGGGAAAGTGCCCGCAGGCGTCGACCCATCGAGTCTCCGCGCGCGGCAGGTCCCGCATCATCGCCTCGCAGTGCGCCGCCGGCACGACGGGGTCCTGCCGGCCGTGGATGAGGAGCATCGGCATCCTCAGGGCCTGGAGCCGTCGGCGATATTCCGCGCCCTGCTCGTGAAAATCCTGGCGCACGGCTCTCACGGTGGAGAGATAGGCCGCCCGCGCCCCCCATCCGGTGCGTACCGCATAGTCGCAGTTCACGAGGAACTCGATCTCGTCGGCCCGCCGACGATGAAAGCACCGGGCCAGGGCGGCCCGATACACGGCGGCGCAGCCACACAGGGCGAGCACTTCCCCGAGCGCGGGGATCGCCAGGGCCCGATACACGGGCGACAGCCGGTACGGGAAGCCCGGGACGAGAGCGCCGACGAAGGCGACCCGGTCGACGCGCTCGGGGCGAGCGAGCGCGCAGGTCAGCGCGACGGCGGCCCCCAGCGAGTGACCGACGAGACCGACCTGCCGCACGCCCAGCGCGTCGAGGAAGCGGTCGACGACCTGGGCGAAGAACCCGAGCCCGTAACGGGTGCGCGGCTTGGCCGACCGCCCGAAGCCGGGCAGGTCGAGCGCCAGCACAGTGGCCCGTCCGGCCAGCGCCTCCATAGTGGGCCCCCACGATGCCGCGAACCCCCCGAGTCCGTGGACGAGCGCCACCACCGGGCCCCGTCCCTGGACGAGGTAGTGGAGGTCAAGGCCGTCGAGAGCACCTCCTCGCAGGCGCAACTGCGGCATAGGAGGAGGATTCTACCAGTCGCGCCGGTCGATGAGCGGGCGCAGCGCGTGACGGAAGGGAAAGATGCTGAAGATACCGCCCGTGTGGATGAAGCAGACGCGGCGGCCGAGGGCGCCTCGCTCGCGGCGGAGCGTGTCGAGCAGCCCGTGAAACGCCTTGCCCGTGTACACGGGATCGAAGACGATTCCCTCACGCCGGGCCAGCCGAACGACGGTCCGAAGCTCCTCCGGCTGTACTTCGGCGCGGCCCGATCCCTGATAGCCGTCGATCAGCTGGATCTCCTCGGACACGGCGACGTTGAGACCGTAGCGCAGGCGGGCCTGACGGATGACGTCCTCGACGTACGCGCGGACGCGCCCGGCCTCCCAGGCGATGGGGATCGACACGATCCGCGCCCGCAAGCCGGCCAGCTGCTTGGCCATCAGGAGCCCGGCCTGGCTGCCGCCGCTGAAGGCCGTGATCGCCACCGTGTCGAACGGGGGAGCGCCGTGGCGGGCCTGCTCGGCGAGCTCGCGGCCGCACGCCAGATAACCCAGCGCGCCGGTGACGGTGGCCCCGCTCTCCGGAATGACGTACGGAGTGCCGCCCCGGGCCCGGACCCGGTCGGCCAGGTCGCCCAGCACCTCGTCGATGCGTCGCCAGGCGGCGTCGTCGCAGTAGTGGACCTCGGCGCCGAGCATGTGATCCAGGAGGAGGTTCCCGTCGTACTCCTCGGGAGGGGTCCCCTTGAGCGCGAGCACCGCTCGCAGGCCCAGCCGGGCCGCCACGGCGGAGACGGCGCGACAGCAGTTGGACTGCAGCGTGCCGCAGGTGATGAGGGTGTCGGCCCGCTGGCTGAGCGCCTCGCCGACCAGGAACTCCAGCTTGCGGATCTTGTTCCCGCTCTCGAGCAGCCCGGTGAGGTCGTCGCGCTTGATCCACAGCTCCACACCGAGCTCCGCCGACAGGCGCTCCAGCTTCAACAGCGGCGTGGGGCCGAGCGCCAGCTCGACTCGCGGGATCGCCGACGCCACCGTGGGCATCGCCACCACTATCTCAGGGGGGGCCGCCGGGAGGCAAGCGTTGCCGACACGCGTCCGGGCCTGCAGGACCGCGGAGCGTGCAGCGTCGAGGCTAGGGACTTTCGAGCAGCCGGTACAGCTGGTCGGGATCGATGGGCTTCACGAGGTGGGCGTCGAAGCCGCTCTCCAGCGCACGCCGGCGATCGGCGACCTCACCGTAGCCGGTCAGGGCCACGAGCCTCATGCGCTTGCCCTCGTTGGTCGCCCGGATCCGCCGCGCGACCTCGAAGCCGTCGAGCCCCGGCAACCCGATGTCGATCAGGACGACGTCGGGACACGAGGTCAACGCGGTTTCGAGCGCTCCGGGTCCGTCGGCGGCCACGTCGACGCGATGCCCGCGGACTTCGAGCAGGCAGCGCACAGCTTCGCGGGCATCTGCATGGTCCTCGACGACCAGGACATGACGGCCCACAGACAGCACGCTACCTGTCTCGCGCCAGCGCCCGCAAGCCCTGAAATCATTTTCTTCGCGCGCCCATCGGGCACGCTCGACGATCGGCTCGGACGCTGCGGACGGGATCAAGAGGCCGCGCGACTACCCGGCGCATGGCCATCGTCGACGCCACGGCGGCCGCCACGATGGTGAGTGCCGCGACGAGCGGTCTGTTGCAGTGAGCGCCCCCGTCCTGCCAGGGGCCAGGGCTTTTTAGCGGGAAGCGGCCTTGCCCAGGAGGGTCAGGATGTGGGCTCGGAAGTCGGTGATGGAGAAGGGCTTTTCGATGAAGTCCTCGGCCCCGCAGGCGATGATCTTGCGCTTGACCTCACCTTCGGAGTACGCCGTCATGGCCAGGATCCGGATCCCGGCGGTGTCTCGCCGAGCCTTGAGGCGGCGGCAGACCTCGAAGCCGTCCAGCCGGGGCATCCGGATGTCCAGGGCGAGCACATCCGGTCGGAACGCGCCCACCTGCACCAGCGCCTCGTAGCCGTCGGTGGCCGTCCTGATCTGCGCGTCCGGCATCTCGTCCTGGAGGGATTCCTTGAGGATCTCCGCCAGGGGGGCGTCGTCGTCCACGACCAGGATCCGGGACCGGGCGGCGTTCTGGCAGCTCTCCACCAGCTCGGCCTGGAAGGCCATCAGGTCCCGCTCGGTGATACGGTGGTGGCCGCCGGGGGTCCGCAGGGCAGGCAGCCGTTTCTCGCGGATCCAGGCCTTGATCGCGTTGATCGTCACGCCCAGCCGCTCGGCGGACTCCCGGGTGGTCAGATATCGCGTGCCGTCAGGACTGGCTTGCCGGGGGCGACGGGACATACCTACTGATAGGTATGACGGTTTTGATATTTAGGTGTCAACTTCTGCGAGGGCCTCCTCAAGCGCCCGGGTTCCTGTACAATTCGCCGCGATGACCGAGGGGAGCGCCTTCGAGGAGTTCGAGGCGGCGAGTCTGTTCTGCCCCAGGTGCCGCCGGGCCACGCCGACCCGCAAGAAGCTGCTGCTGGTCCTGCCCACCGGAACCAAGTACGACTACGTCTGCGCTGAGTGCGGGACCCCCGTCGGGGGTAAGACGGACAACGACCCGACCGAGTTCTACCGGACGGCCGGGCCCCGGCGACCCCGGCTCCCGGGAGGTCGCTAGAAGCACTCCAGGGCCGGTAGGCGAAGGACTTCAACTACCGTATCTAGTACGCCCGAACTACCTCGGCTAGTGGGCTGACACGTTATAGCCTCCCACCCCTTGCGCAAGCCCTCGCGCCCGTGCAATCATGAGCCCGGTTACGTAAGGATCCTTCCTTCTGATCGTCTAGTCGGTTCGGAATCGAGATTGAGGTGAGGCTAAGGAGGATTCTCCGTATGAGTCGGCATAGCAAGACCCTCGCGGGCTTGACCTTCTTCATCGTCGTCGCGGTGAGCGGGATGGCCCTCTCGCGGCAGGTCATTGCGGTAGCCGGGGAGGCGGATTTCGAGCGGCTGCGCCGTGCCATCCTCAGTCACGTAGCCGAGAAAAACCCCCAGGCGCCGATCAGCGCCTTCCGGGGCTTCCCCGAGACCCTCATGGTGGAAGCCCAGCGAACCAAGATCGATCACTGCCTGGCGCTGGCCCAGGCCGAGGTCGAGTCGGATTTCAGGCACGATGCGGTCGGGGCGGCCGGAGAGATCGGCCTTTTCCAGATCCTGCCCAGCACAGCGGCAATCTTCGAGCCCGAGCTCGGCAAGTTCCGACGCCCGCAGCTCAACAAGCCCAGGCGGGACCTGGGGGACCTGGCCGATCCGGCGGTCAGCACGCGCTTCGCCATGGCCTACCTGCGGGACATCATGAAGCGGCGGGCCACTATTCGAGAGGCGTTGACCGAGTACAACGGCGGGCCCACTGGCCGGCACCCGCACTACTACCGGATGGTGATGGGGGCATACGTCGAGGTCCTGGAACGCCCCTCGCTGCGCTGCCGGTTCCAGGAGGCTCCGCAGCAGCCACCGTTGTTGACCCTGCTGACGCGGGTCTGACGGCTCGACCCGAGCCCAGATCCCGGTCTTGACGGGAAGGAAGCACCGGCTTCCGGCGCCCGCTCCCTGCTCTGCGAGCCCGCCGAGCCTGCCCCGGCCCCTGTAAGCGGCGCAGCCGCTGCCACGGCCCGGAGTCCAGCACACGGGCTATAATGCCGTGGCCGTTGCCGTCACCGGAGGTGCCTCGATGAAAGGCGTCACGCTACCCACCGAAACGGTTTTCGTCATGGAGATGTCTCCCATCAAGTTCGGCCTCGGCGCCACCGAGGAGATCGCCTACGACGCCCAGCGGCTGGGCCTCGGACGTGTCCTCATCGTGACCGACCGGGTCATCGGCGAGCTGGGCCTGCCCGAGCGCGTCCGGGCGCTCCTGGCCGAGCAGGGCATCAAGGCCGACGTCTACGACGGCGTCCAGGTCGAGCCGACCGACCGCTCGATGGAAGAGGCCGCCGAGTACGCCAGGACCAAGGAGTTCGATGGCCTGATCGGGGTGGGGGGCGGCAGCGCCCTGGACACCTGCAAGGCGGTCAACCTGCTGACCACCTACCCGGCCCCGCTTCTCGACTACGTCAACAAGCCGGTCGGCGGGGGCAAGACGGTGCCGGGACCGCTCAAGCCGCTGATCGCCGTGCCCACCACCGCCGGAACAGGGAGCGAGACGACCGCGGTGGCCGTGACGCACGTGCTGGGGCAGCACGTCAAGGCCGGCGTCTCGCACCGGCTGCTGCGCCCGTCTCTCGGTATCGTCGATCCCCTCAATACCCTCACCGCCCCGCCGGAGGTCACGGCGGCAGCGGGGGCCGACATTCTCACGCACGCCATCGAGTCCTACACGACGCGGCCGTTCGACGCACGGTCCAAGCACCATCCCCCCGATCGGCCGGCGTACATCGGGGCCAATCCGGCGAGCGACATCTGGTGCGAGAAGGCCATCGAGTACGTGGGCCGGTACCTGCGCCGCGCGGTCCTCAATGGGCTCGACCTCGAGGCCCGCGTGCACCTGGCGCTGGCCGCGAACTACGCGGGGATCGGGTTCGGAAATGCGGGCGTGCACATCCCGCACGCCGTCGCCTACCCGATCGCCGGGCTCGTCCGGGACTGGGTGCCACCCGGCTACCGCACCTCCCACCCGCTCGTGCCCCACGGCGTCTCGGTGATCCTGACGGCCCCGGCGGTCTTTCGCTTCACCTACCCGACGGCGCCGGACCGCCACCTCCGCGCGGCCGAGCTGATGGGCGCCCCCACGGCGGGGCTGTCGGAGCGGGAGCGCCGCGAGGCGCTGCCGCGGGCGCTCCTGGCGCTCATGCGGGATGTCGGCATCCCCAACGGCCTGACCGCGATCGGCTACGGAGAGCACGATCTGCCCGCCCTGATCGAGGGCACGCTCAAGCAGCCGCGGCTGCTCGCCGGGGCCCCCCGGACCGTGGGGACTCAGGAGCTGGATTTCATCCTGCGCGACTCTTTGACGTTGTGGTGATCAGGTCCAGGCGGGGAGGGTTCATATGCTCAAGGAGTTCAAGGAATTCACGCTCAAGGGCAACATGCTGGACCTGGCGATCGGCGTGGTGCTCGGGGTTGCCTTCGGCGCCGTGGTGGCCTCGCTCGTCAAAGACGTGCTCATGCCCCCGATCGGCAAGCTCCTGGGCGGCGTGGACTTCTCGGATCTCTTCGTCGTCCTGGGCGCCGGGAGCTACCCCTCGCTCAAGGCGGCTCAGGATGCCGGGGCCGCCACCATCAACTACGGGCTGTTCCTGAACACCGTGATCAACTTCGCGCTCGTCGCCGCGGCGCTGTTCTTCGTGGTCAAGGCGGTCAACGCGGCTCGTCGCCAGCCGCCGCCGGCCGTGCCCACGGAGCGAGAGTGCCCGGCGTGCCTGGGCAGGGCCCACGTGCGGGCGACGCGCTGCCCGCACTGCACCAGCGCGCTGACCCCCGCCGCCTGACCCGGGGAGCGCTCAGAGGGAAGACAGCAGCTTGCGGTCGGACTCGTAGCGCAGGCGGGCCAGCGCTTCTCCCGGCTCGAGCCAGGCGACCTCGTCCACCTCGTGGTCGTGCTCGCCGACCTTCTCCAGGGGCCGCATCAGGTACCACCGCACGGTCTTGCGTATGCGGCGCCCGTTGCGCTGGAACCAGTAGGTCACCGGCTCCAGCGGCCGCACGATCTCACAGCGGTAGCCCGTCTCCTCTCGGACCTCGCGCATGGCCGTGTCCTCGCTCGACTCGCCGGCCCCCGGGGCGCCCTTGGGCAAGGTCCAGACGGAGCGGTCGCGCAAGTCGCGGGCCCGGATGAGCAGGACACGGCCGTGGTCATCGACGACCACGCCGCCGGCGGAGAACTCGAGCATCGGGCGGCGCGTGGCCATGCTTCAGATGATACGCGAGGCCCGCCGGCTCAACGTCCTTCGACACGATCCCGCACGGCCTTCAGCGTCGCCACCACCCCGTCGCGCTCGGCCGCACGGGTGACGAAGGCCGGCAACACGGTGCGCGCGGCCATCGCGTAGGTGAGGAAGCTCGTCTGCCCGCGCGGGTCGATCTGCCAGTATCCCCAGCTGTCGCGGAACAGGGCGTTGGACCGGTCGGCGGCCAGTCGCCACTCGAGCCGGTGCCGGCTGGAATCGGGGTAGTTGGTGACGTGGAAGCCGAACGAGAATGGCCCGACCCCGACGACGTAGCGGACGAGAGCGTGACGGCTGTCGGCCTCGACCACTTCGGCGTCCACGACGTGCGGGTACAGCCCCCGGTGAGCGGGGTAGTCGACCAGCAGCCGCCACACGGCCTCCGCGGGAGCCTGAATCAGGGCGACGCCGGTGCCGCCCTGGGCGGACTGGCCGGCGCCCCCGGGGGGCAGGTGATCGAGCAGGACGATCTCGCGGCGCTGGAGCCGATCGAGCTGGTCGCGCGAGAGCCCGACGGGCTTGGCGTCGGCGCTCCAGGCTGCGACAATGAGGAGGGCCAGAACGAGGGCGCGGTAGGTCATGAACACCTCGGTTTTGAGTTCCGGCGGGAGGGGCGATACGCTCGACCCGGCCAGCGAACGATCAAAGTCTCCCACGGCCCAGGCCGACCTGAAAGCCAAAAGTCGCATTATCGCCCTCCTGCTGCTCCTGACCTGCGCGGCGACGGCGTCCGGCGACGCCGGTGACCGCCACTGGCCCCCCTTCCTGGCGCCGGCCTCGATGTTCTCGGAGGACATCGTGGCCACTGTGGAACGTCTGTGGTCGGCTCCCACCTTGACGCGCACCGTCCAGGGGGACCCGGCCCATGTCCCCTTCGAGCTCTACCTGGCGCTGGTCGATGAGCCGGCAGTGATGGCGGCCGCCGCGCGGCATCTGGGACTGGCCCGGTACGAGGTCGAGGCCATCGACGATGGATGGTACCGGGCGACCGACAACGACGGCGCGCGCGGCGTGTGGCGCATCCTGGCCCGCGGGCCCACCCGGCGCATCGTGCTGTCACGCGGCGAGCACTCCGGCCGGCTGCTGGGCCACATCGGGGGCAGCGCGCTGACGATCCTCGAGCTCGAGCCCCTCGGCGACGGTGTCCAGCCCAGGCTCACCGCCCACGTCCACATCGACAATCGCGTGGCGGCGGCGGTGGCCCGCGTGCTCATCGCGGTGTTCGGCCATCTGGCCGACGACAAGCTCGCGGAGGGCTTCAGGGTCACGGCCGGCGTGGCCGCGTGGGCGGCCGCTCAGCCCGAAGCGTTCTGCGCGTGGCTGGCCGAGGCGCCGATCCCCCAGGCGCGCCGCGCGCGCCTGCTCGACGTGGTGTCCACCTCCACGCCGAACGGCTGCGGCCTGGCCAACGCGTCGCTCACGCCGCCACGTCGTAGCGCCGGCCCCGCCACTCGACCACCCTCCACACGCGAAGCCGGAGCAGTGAGTCCAGGCTCATGGCGATGAGGGCCAGGATCGCCAGCGGCTGCCCGAGCGCGAGCCACGGCGGGTATCCGGCGCGAAGATCCGAGGCCAGCCTGAGCAAGACCGCCGCGGCGATCTCGGCCAGAGGCATCCAGCGCCACAGCGCGCCAGTCCGGCCGAGCGCCGCGCCCAGCCCCAGGATCACCGGGGGGCCGACGAACAGCGCGGCCAGGGCCGCCAGCGCCAGCAGGAGCACCGCGGGCGAGTCGAAGAAGACGGCGAGGAGGTTGCGCGCGTTCGCGCCCCAGAGGTCGCGGACGGTCGCGTAGGGACGACAGCGCAGCAGGCGGGCGCCGTCGAGCAATCGCACCCGGTAACCTCCGGCGGCGAGATGACGGCCCAGGTGCACGTCCTCGGCCAGCGAATCGCGGGCGACGCTGAACCCGCCGCTGGCGTCGTAGACGGTGCTGCGAATAGCGAGGAACTGCCCGTTCAGGGCGGCGCAGCGGACGCGACCCTGGCCGGTGTCCAGCCATGACGGCACGAACACCAGCGCTCCCCAGTTCTGCAGCCCGGCCAGCAGGCGCACGCCCACGTGCGGGCTCTCGTGCGCAGGCACTGCGGACAGCGCGTCGGCGCCCAGGAGGGCCAGCGCGTCCGCCGTGCGGCCGAGGACGTCGGGCGCGGGCACGATATCCGCGTCGGCGAAGACGAGGACCTCGCCCACCGCCTCGGCACGCAGCCGGTGACAGGCCCACGGCTTGCCCGCCCATCCCGGGGGCAGCGGGCCGCCGCGGACGACACGAAGACGGGACCGGCCCGCGGCGGCGGCCAGCGCACGCGCGGCCGTGTCGTCGGCGGAGTCGTCGTCGTAGACAATGACCTCGAAGGTTGGATAGTCTTGGCCTACCCAGCCCGTCACCGACGCTCGGATGCGCGCCGCCTCGTTCCGGGCGGGAATCAGGACGGACATCCGGGGCGGTGGCGCCGACGACCGCATGCGATCGAGTCGGCGCAGCGTCAGGTGATTGAGCAGCGTGTGCAGGCTCAGGGCGGCGAGCCCCGCGCCTGCGACGAGGTGGTAGATGGACAGTGCGGTCATCGCGCGCCCTCAGATGACCGGCCGCGTCGGGAGACCGACGATGGGGTGATGGTCTCTCCGGCGAGGCGCGGACGCCGGCACGCCTCCGAGTGGGCCGTCGTGGCCTACGACCGCGCCTACCGGTGGGTGCACGGGCTCGATCGGCCGGGCGCCAGGATCGGTCCGGCGCTCAGCGTCGAGATCCGGCGCTGCCTGCGACCCCGGACGCTCCCCGATGGCACCCATCTGGGATTCGGTGACCGCGTCGGCATCTGTCACCTCGACAATCCTCGCATCGTCGCCATTCACGGCGACGCTCGCTCGCCGCTGGGCGTCGGCCTCGAGCTCCGCCGGCAGCTTCTCGTCTCCCTGCGCGCGCTGGCGGCGCTGGTGGCGCCCGGCCAGCAACTGAGCGACGTGCGGGCCGTGGCCGCGACCACCATCTTTCACTCCGGGCTGGTCCGGCTGGGCTTCACCGTCGAGCCCGGCCGCCCGGCCTGCCCGCGGCTGGTCGCCGCGTATCAGCGCGCGCTCCTGGCCACGATTCATCCCGGCAGCCGCCGGCGCCCCCGCCCGGCGGCCTATCGCGAGGCGCGGCGGCTGTGGCTCTCCCGCGAGACGCTGCTGGCCCGATATCTGGAGCGGCCGGCGGCTACGTCGGCGGCGCGCCGGTGAACCCGCCGACGAGCCGCTCCCAGGCGCGGCCCACCCGGAGCACCGTCGCCTCGTCGAACGGTCGGCCCACGATCTGCAGACCGAGCGGCAGCCCCTGGGGTGATAGCCCGCACGGCACCGACAGCGCCGGCAGCCCCAGGCCGTTGAAGGGCCGGGTCAGGCGCGAGAACCGCGTCATGTGGGCGATGATCTCGCCGACGGGCGGCCGCGTCACCTCGTCGATGCTCGGCGCCGGCTCGGGAATCGTCGGCGCCAGCAGCGCATCCACGTCCGCGAACACCTCGCCGACGAAGTGGCGGGCCATCCCGGCGCGGAGCCGGAGCGCCTGGATGTAATCGTACGCGGAGATCTGCAGCCCGACCTCCAGGCGGGCCCGGACCACGGGCTGCAGCTCGTGGGGACGCTCCTTCAAGATCTGCACGTGGATGGCGGCGCTCTCGGCCCGGCTGATCACGCCCGTCACGTCGGCCACCGGCGCGGGGTCCGGCACACGCAGGCGAACCAGACGCGCGCCCGCTTCGGCCAGCCGACGGGCGGCCTCCTCGACGGCGGCGGCGACGGCGCCGTCGATGCCGTCGAAATAGTAGTTCTCCGGCACGCCCAGCCGCACACCGGCCACGCCGCCCTCGAGGCCATCGAGGTAGTCGGGCACCGGGCGACGACTCGATGTCCCGTCCTCGGCGTCGTGCCCGGCGATCACCTGCAACAGCACGGCGGCGTCCCGGACGGTGCGGGTCATGGGGCCGAAGTGATCGTTCGACCACGAAAGCGCCATCCCTCCGGCGCGGCTCACCCGGCCATAGGTGGGCTTGAACCCGACGATCCCACACGCGGCGGCCGGCAGCCGGATCGAGCCCCCGGTGTCGGTGCCGAGCGCCCCCAGCGCGAGCCCAGCGGCGACCGCCGCGCCCGATCCGCTGCTCGAGCCGCCCGAGCAGTGGCCGACCCGCCAGGGGTTCTGCACGTGCCCGTGGTGGGCGTTGTCCCCGAAGGGGCCCAGGGCCAGCTCCGACATGTTGAGCTTGCCCAGGGTGACGGCTCCGGCCGCGCGCAGGCGCGCCACGGCCGTGCACTCGCGCTCGGTCCGGAAGTACTCGGCGGTCTGCGTCCCGCAGGACGTCGGTAGCCCGGCGACGAAGCAGAGGTCCTTGTAGGCCAGCGGCAGGCCGTGAAGCGGTCCTCGCCAGCGGCCCGACGCCAGCTCCGCGTCCCGCTCTTTGGCCGTGGCCCGTGCGCCCTCGGCGTCGAGCGTGATGAAGGCGCGCAACCGGGAATCGAGGCGGGCGATCCGAGCCAGGCACGCTTCGACCAGCTCCAGCGAAGAGATCCGGCGAGCCTGCACCGCCGCGCTCTGGGCTTCGAGCGTCCAGTCCGTCATCACGCGGGCTCCGCAGGCGACGGGGCCGAGCTCGCCGACTCCAGAACCACCTGGAAGCGCGCCGGCTCTTCGGCTAGAGCGAGATCACCAGCCCAGCGCTCGATGGCGCCGGCGAGATAGGCCAGGTCGATCGCGAGCGTGGGATCGCGTCGCGGAGCCTCCACGGCCAGGAAGGATACGCTCGCCGGCGACGGGATTCCATCGAGGTCGGTGACAACTTGAGCGGCCCATGACACCCTGTCATGTCCGGGTGGCGGCGCGGCCGCGAACCCGGCGTCGCCGCATCGTTTCCGTCGGTAACCGGTTTGGCCGGGAAATTGAATGCGTTGCCTACGCGGAACGCGTGATGATCCCGCCCACCGCCGCCAAGCCCAGCCTCGATCTCGATCTGATGCTGGCCGACCTGGCCCGCCTCGAGCACGTCCAGGGCGGCCTCGTGATCTCCCCGGACGGCCGGGTCATGGCGATCCACCTGCCCCGTGAGCTTGCCGTCGAGCCGCTGGCCGCCATGGCCACCACGCTGGGACGTGATCTGGAGCTGCAGGAGCCGCCGATACGCCGGGGGACCTTCATGATGGCCCACGTCGCGACCGGCGACGGGACCGTGTTCGTGTGCGCCACGCCCGTCGGCTTCATCGTGCTCCTCGCCGACCCCGAGATGAATCGCAAGGCCGTCCGCCACGCCCTGATCGCGGCGATGCAGGCGGTCCGGCCGGCCTGCGCCTGAACCGACTCGCCCTGCCCTAGCCTCCCAGCGCGGCCTTCGCCGCGGAGCGCCCCGCGATGCGCCCGAAGACGGCTCCGGCCATGAGCCCGGCCCCGCCCGGATAGTTGTGATAGAAGAGACCACCCACCAGTTCCCCGGCTGCGAACAGCCCGGGGATGGGGCGCTCCTCGCAGTCGATCACCTGGGCCTCGCTGCCGATCCGCAGGCCCCCGAACGTGAACGTGATGCCGGTGGTGACCGCGTAGCCCACGAACGGTGGAGTATCCAGCGGCTGCGCCCAGTTCGACTTGGGGGGTGTGATGCCGCGGGTGGCCTTACCGTCCTTGACGGCGGGATTGAACTCGCCCGGCTGCACGGCGGTATTGAACGCGCGGACGGTGCGCACGAACCCCTCGACGTCGATCTCGAGCTTGCGGGCCAGCCCTTCCAGCGTGGGGTCCTCGGCTTTGGTCACCTCCCGGATCCGGTACTCCTCGCGGAGCAGCGACACCACCTTCTGGTCGAAGATCTGGAACGCGGCGCGGCGGGGCTGCTGGATCACGGCGCGACCGTACTTCACGTAGGTGTAGTTGCGGAAGTCGGCGCCCTCGTCGACGAAGCGCTCGCCCCGCAGGTTGACGATGATCCCCAGCGGGTACGAGTGCTTCTGGAAGTTGTCGCCCACTTTGCGGTCCCCGTGCCAGGGCGCGTTGAGGTCCCACTGCACGGCGTGGCAGCCGCTCCAGTGGCCCCAGGGGACGGCGTTGGCGTCGAGGGCCATCCGGATCGCGTCACCCGTGTTGTACGGGGTGCCGCGCACGCGCGCCAGCTCCCAGTTCGGGCCCAGGTACCGCGTGCGCATCTCGGCATTGGCCTCGAACCCGCCGGCGGCCAGCACGACCGCGCGGGCGCCGATCGTCTCGGTGCCCTGCGGCGTGCGGATGACGACGCCGGTGACGCTGCCGCGGTCGTCGGTCACGAGCCGGGTCGCCTTGGCCTCGAAGCGCACGTCGATGCCAGCCTTGGCGGCGGCGGCGTACTCCATGTCGATCAGGCCGGCGCCCCCGCCCACCGCCTCCAGCACCATGCCGCCCCAGAACCGGAACCGGTTGCCGATCTTGTAGGCCTGGCGGCCGAACATGGGGATCCAGCGGATGCCGATGTCCCGCATCCACTGCACCGTGGGCAGCGATTGCCGCACCAGGAGCAGGCCCAGGTCGGCGTCGGCGCAGTCCTCGGTCACGCGCATCAGGTCGTCGTAGTAGGTGTCCTCCGTGTACGGGTCCACCTCCATGGCGGCCACTTCCTGGTCGGACAGGTCGCCGACCAGCGCGCGCAGCTCCTGGAAGGACTTGAAGGCGAAGCGAAAGCCCCCGGCCGTGAAGTACGAGTTACCGCCCCGCCAGGCCTCGGGGGCTTTTTCCAGCACCAGGACGCGGGCGCCGTGCTCGCGCGCCGACAGCGCCGCGCAGAGCGCGGCGCTGCCTCCACCGACCACGATGACGTCGGCCGCCCTGGCCACGTCAGCTCACGATCTCGCTGATCTGGATCTGCGGCGGGATGTCCGTGTAGTTCGCGACGTCGGCCATGAGCTCCTTGCCGTGCTGGCCCATGCCCTTCTGGAAGTTGGCGAGCGCGTCGAAGTAGATGTGGCAGGCGCCCACGAACGGCGCCGGGCTGCCGGGCGCCCCACCGGCCATGCCTTTGTCGACCTCGTACCGGATCATGCCGAAGGGCGTGAGCCGCTGGGCGACCAGCGGCATGTGCTTGTCCTTGTAGTAGGCGTGATCGAACTTCTTGCCCGCTTCGTTGGGGTAGAGCACGCTGATCCGGATCATCGCTGCCTCCTCGGCGGGTGTCAGTGTGACGGGTACGCTAAGCGCCCGGCGCGAGCCTGTCAAGAACTGGAGGGGGGCCGACTGGCGCGCGCCTGTTGCAGCATCTCGATCAAGACGGCGCGGGCCTCGGCGGCCGTGGTGACCTCCCGGGGAAAGGCGACGCGCACGCTCCAGCGTCGGGGGCCGCGACGCAGCCGCAGCTTGAAGCCCAGACGGTCGAGGGAGGTCATGCTGGCCTCGTCGGCCTCCGTGCCGGCGAAGAAGCCAGCATAGAGCCGCAAGGCCTCGGCGTGATCGCGGTTCATGTGCTCCAGGATTCCGCCCGCCACGTCGGCCAGCGGGTCCGGCCGTGCGGCGCCGTACTCGCCGGCGCTCACCCAGCCCATGGCGCCGAACCCGGCCACGAAGTAGACGTCGCGCACCTCGAGGCGCCACAGCGCGAAGTCGGGAAACTCCGCCCAGGAGCGGGCGGGGGGATGCCGCGTCAGGTAGATCTCCCGGTCGGCGCGCTCGCTCGTCGGGACCTGCGTGACTTCACCCATCAGCGTCACCCGCCCTCCGGCCAGCGGCTCGGCTGGCGGGTCGGGCTGGGTGACGAGCAGGCTCGCCCGCGCATCGGCCGTGAGGTTCTGCGTGTGGACGGCCATCGAGGAGATGAGCACGAGCGGCCGGCCGGCGGGATCGAGCGCGTAGGGCATGAGCGAGGCGAACGGGTGACCCGGGTGCTTGCGCGACAGCGTGGCCAGGGTCCCGGTGCGCGCCTGGGCCACGAGCGTCCGCGCCCGCTCGGCGAACGTGGGCTCGGGGACGGGCGGTCTGTCGGTCTGGGCCGCCGGTGGCCCGGCGTGGGAGCTCAAGTCCGGACTCCTTCCCTACTCGCTGGTGGCGGTGAAGGGGCAGATCTGGTTGTAGGCGCAGGAGCGGCAGGCGCCCCAGGACGGCGTGGCCTCGAAGCGGCGGGTCCGGATGCCGGCCGCAGCCGTCTTGACCGCGGCGATCGCCTCCTCGGTGTCGCCGGCGGTGGGCGTATGGCGCCCCACCACGTTGGCGTCGATGAAACGCAGCTCCACGCGCTGGGGCAACTGGCCCGTCATCTCCCGCCAGGCCAGCGCGTACATCTTGAGCTGGAGATTACCGGCCACCCGACGGTCCGCGTCCTTCTGCCGGGTCACGTCGCTCGTCTTGTAGTCGATGATCACCGCGCCCAGCAGGTCTTCGTCCACCCGGTCGAAGCGCCCGCGCACGCGATCGGGCCCGAGCGTGAAGCCGAACTCCTTCTCCACCCACGTGGGCTTGACGCCGTCCGCCTCCTCCTGGTGCCAGAAGCGCCGGAGCGCCTCGCGACCGGCCGCCTTGCGCGCCTCCTCGTGCTCGCGGGTGAGGAAGCCCTCGGCCGGCTCGCTGGCCCCGGGACGGTCGCGCAGGATGTCCTCGCCGGCCCAGGCGCGCTCGTAGACGGCCAGCAGATCGTCCAGCGGCGTGTAGTTGCCGACGGCACGGCGCCGCAGGTAGTACTCCACGACCTTGTGGACCACCGCGCCGTAGGCGACGGCGTGGTGGCGGCGGATCGGGATCCGCTTGACGTGGATGTTCTGGTACTTGAGCGGGCAGGTCTGGTAGTCGTCGATCTGCTTGTGGCTGAGCACCAGCTCGCTGTCCGGGGGCAGCGGGCCCAGGGCCGCGTCCTCGCCGACGGCCGGCGGGCCGAAGCGCTCGATCTCCTCCACGGCGCGCGCCTTGACCGGGTGGGCCGCGTCGCGAGGCAAGTCGAGGGCCTCCAGCACGAACTGGCTCACCTTGCGCGGCCGGCCTCCGCCGTAGTCGCCGGCGCTGGTGAGGTAGAGCTCCCGCCGGGCCCGCGTCATGCCGACGTAAGCCAGCCGGCGCTCCTCCTGCAGGTGATGATCGCCGGTGGGCAGCGCATCCTTCATCAGCTCCACCGGCAGCTCGAGCGCGTCCCGGCGGCGCCGCGAGGGAAACTTGTCCTGGACCAGCGTGACCAGAAAGACGACGGGGAACTCCAGACCCTTGGCTTTGTGGACGGTGAGCACGCGCACCGCGGGCGTCTCCACGTCGGCCTCGGCCACGGCGGGATCGTCCCCGGCCTCGATCAGCGCGTCCAGGTGCTTGACGAACTCCCGCACGTTGTCGTAGCGCAGGGCCTGGGAGGCCGAGCGGACGCGATCGAAGAACTTCGCGATGTTCTTCGTCTCGGCCACGTCGCGCGCGGTCTCGGCCCGGTACATGCGGGTGAGCCAGCCGGAGTCCTTGATGAACTGGTAGAGCACCTCGCCGGTGGGCACCTCACGGGCCAGCTCCATGTAGCGCTCGAGGTCGGCCACCAGGTGGCGGATCGCCGCGTGGCCGGCCTCGCCGATCTCGTCGCGGAGCTCGCGGATCTCGGCCGTCCGCCGGAGCACGTCGAACAGGTGGACGTGCCGGCGGTCGGCGTGGGTCGAGCAGCGGGTGAGATCCACGATGGGCACGTCGTAGAGGTCGGACGACGCCAGGTAGTGCAGGCTCACCGATTCGTCGGTGTGCACGAGCGAGCGCAGGAACGCGATGAGCAGGCGGATCTCCGGCCGGCCGTACAGCCCGGAGTTGCCGGAGAACGTCCAGGGCACGCCCTTGAGGTTCAGGGAGCGCAGGAACTGGTCGGCGTCGTCGTTGGACCGCACGAGGATGGCGACGTCGTCCGGCTTCCAGACCCCGGCGGCGACCCGCTCGCGGATCAGCTCGGCCACGGCGTCCGCCTCCTGCGTGCCCGTCTCGAAGTGCCGGTGGAGCGGCGCCGGTCCCGGCGGCTGGTGCACGGCGACCAGGCGCTTGCTGATGCCGCTGCGCACCTCCAGGCGGTCGGGGTTGTTGTGAGTGATCAGGCGATGGGCGGCGTCGAGGATCGACTGATGCGCCCGGTAGCTCTCGGTGAGGACCACCTGGCGCGCCTCGGGATAGACCGTTTGGAAGCCGAGCACGTTGGAGATGGCCGCCCCGCGCCACCGATACACTGCCTGGTCGTCATCGGCGACGACCGCCACGTTGCCGTGGCGCGCGGCCAGGAGCTTCACCAGCTCGAACTGGGCGTGGTTGGTATCCTGGAACTCGTCGACCAGCACGTACCTGAAGCGCCGCTGATACCCGCTCAGCACGTAGGGCCGCGCGCGCAGCAGGCGGAGCACCAGCACGATCTGGTCGCCGAAGTCCACGTACCCGTGCCGGGCCATCAGCTCCTGATAGCTCGCGTAGGTGGCCGCCAGCTCCCGCTGCTGGCTGGCGCGCTCGCGGGCCGCCTCGAAGTCGTCGGCCGCCGCCGCGGCCCTGGCCAGGTGCTCGGCGTGGGCCTGGTATTCCTCGGGCGCGAGGTCCTCGTCCTTGCAGCGACTGATCAGCGTGATCAGGGCGTGGATGTGCCGGGTGGGATCGCCCAGCGGCCGGTAATGGCTGAGGGGCAGCTCGAAGAGACGGTCGCGCAGGAAGATGATCTGCTCGGCGCGGTTGAGCACGCGGAAGTCGGGGGTGAGCCCGATCTCCAGGGCGTGCTCGCGGAGGATGCGGTCGCCGAACGCGTGGAACGTGGCGATCTCGACGTCGGCGTAGCCGTAGGGCACGAGCGTGTCGACACGCTCCTCCATCTCGGCGGCGGCCTTGTCGGTGAAGGTCAGGGCCAGGATCTCCTCGGGACGGGCCCGGCGCGCGGCGATGAGCCAGGCGATGCGGCGCGTGATGACGGTGGTCTTGCCGGTGCCGGCGCCGGCCACGATCAGCAGCGGACCGGCATCGTGAGTGACGGCCGCCCGCTGACCCTCGTTGAGGCCTTCGAGGATGCGGTCGGCGGCCATGCCGCCTCGACTATACTACGAGCCGTGGCGGACGACCTCGTGGCCACCGTCCGTGAGCGCGCCCGACGCAACCGCTTCTGGGCCCACCTGGGCGTGCAGGTGGACGACGCGCGGGAAGGCTGGGTGCGGCTGCGCCTGGCCGTCCGCGACGACCTCTGCAACGATACCGGCGCCCCGCTGCACGGCGGCATCTATTCCGCACTGGTCGACATGGCGGTGGGCGGCGCCCTGGGCACCTACGCGGCTCCGGCCAGCGGCGGGCTCGATCAGACCACGCTCGACCTCAACGTCAGCTTCCTGGCCGGGATCCGCGAGGGCGAGATCGTGGCCGAGGGCGCCATTTTGAGGAAGGGCCGCACCATCGCCTTCGGGGAGGCCCGGATCACCGACACCGCCGGCCGACTGCTCGCGATCGGCCGCGCCACCTACATGCTCCTCAGCCGGACGTGAGCCCGTCGCCGGCATGCAGGCCACCATCCGCCGGAAGCTCGTCCTCCTCAGCCTTCTCATCCTGGTCGTCGTCTCGTTCGCCTTCACGCTGCTCAACCACGCCATGTCCCGGGCGTGGGTGGAGGAAGACCTGCGCGAGCGCGCCGTCAATTTCGCGCGCGAGATCGCCGCGACCATCGGCGATCGGCGCGAGTTCGAGAGTCGTTTGCTCCTCGAGCGCCAGATCCGCGACATCATGGCCGTCCGCCAGAACGTCCTGCAGCTCGACGTGCTGGACCTCGACGGCGGCCGAGCCCGGGTGGTCGCCACCAGCCACCCGGAGGTGCGCCTGCCCCTCACCCGCAAGGAAACGGAGCAGGTCCGCCGTGGTCGCGTCGTCTCGCGCCTGATCCACGAGGCGTCCGGGCGCTACTGGGAGGTCCTGGCGCCGGTCACGCTGGGTGAGTCGGTGGCGGGAGCGGTGGCGGCCAAGTTCTCGCTGGACCGGGCCGACGCGGTGGCCGCCCGGGTCAGCCGGGGCGCCCTCGTCCTCACCGCCGTCTCGGTCGTGGTGATGGGGCTGCTGATGAGCCTCGCCGTTCACTTCGTCGTCGACCGCCCCTTGCGCCGCTTTCTGCACACGATCGACCGCGTCCGGCAGGGCGACACCCGGGTGGCGCTGCCGGTGACGGGCGATGACGAGTTCGCCGTGCTGGGCCGGCAATTCAACGAGATGGTCGTCCGCATCCGGACCTTCAACGACGACCTCCAGGCCCGGATCGAGGAGGCGACGCGTCAGCTCCAGGCGCGCTATCGGGAAGTGGAGCGGCTCAACGAGCAGCTATTCGCGATGCAGCGGAGCCTCAGCCACGCCGAGCGGCTGGCGCTCTCCGGGCGCATCGTGGCCGAGATCGCTCACGAGGTCGGCACGCCCCTGCACTCCATCGCCGGCCACCTGGAGCTGCTGCGTCAGGACGTGACCGCGGGCGCGCCGCCGGAGGCCACCACCCGGCGACTCAACGTGGTCGAGGGTCAGCTGGCGCGCGTCACGGAGATCATCACCCAGCTCCTCGACCTCACCCGTCGCCCGACCGGCGAGGCCGCCTCGGTGGACGTCAACGGTCTCGTGCGCGAGACCATCGAGCTGGTCCGCCCGGGGCTCGGCGCCGCCGGCCTGAGCCTGGGCCTGAGCCTGAGCCCGGGCCTGCCACGCGT
>DASTFB010000098.1 GCA_035709005.1 Candidatus Methylomirabilota bacterium
GGCCGCGGCCGTTGCGCGAGGTGTCCCTGGAGCGCACGGAGCGGCTGCACACGGGGATCGGCGAGCTCGACCGGGTGCTGGGCGGCGGCGTCGTTCCGGGGTCGCTGGTGCTGATCGGCGGGGACCCGGGCATCGGTAAGAGCACGGTCTTGCTGCAGGTGGCGGGCGCCCTGGCGGCGGTCGCCGCGCCCGTGCTCTATGTCTCGGGCGAGGAATCGGCCGCGCAGGTCAAGCTCCGCGCCGACCGCCTCGGCGTCGCCACCGACGCGCTATTGCTCTGGTCCGAGAACGACCTGGCCGCGGTGCAGGCCGAGCTCGACTCCGTCAAGCCCCAGGCCCTCGTCATCGATTCCATCCAGACGGTGTTCCTGCCCGAGATCGAGTCCGCGCCGGGAAGCGTGGCCCAGGTGCGCGAGTGCGGGGGGCGGCTCATGACACTGGCCAAGGGTCGCGGGCTGGCGACCTTCATCGTGGGCCACGTCACCAAGGACGGCGCACTGGCCGGACCGCGGGTGCTCGAGCATCTGGTCGACACGGTGCTCTACTTCGAAGGCGAGGCGCACCATGCCTACCGGGTGCTCCGGGCGGTGAAGAACCGGTTCGGCTCGACGAACGAGATCGGGGTCTTCCAGATGGGTGAGCGCGGCCTGATCGAGGTGCCCAATCCATCGGGCTTCTTCCTGGCCGAGCGTCCAAAAGACGCGCCGGGCTCGGTCATCGTGGCCGGGCTCGAGGGCACGCGCCCTCTCCTGCTCGAGCTGCAAGCGCTGGTCACGCCGGCTTCCTTCGGCACCCCGCGGCGGACCGTCATCGGGGCCGATTACAATCGGACGTGCCTCCTGCTCGCCGTGCTGGAGAAGCGCGCCGGCGTGCCGCTGGGCAGTCAGGACGTGTTCGTCAACGTGGCCGGGGGCGCCCGCATCGTGGAGCCCGCGGCCGACCTCGGAGTGGTGGTGGCCGCGGCCTCCAGCTACCTGGATCGACCGGTGCGCGGCGATGTCGTCGTGGTCGGCGAGGTGGGGCTTACAGGCGAGGTGCGAGCGGTGACCGGTCTCGAGGCGCGCCTGCGCGAAGCGGCGGCCCTCGGCTTCCGCGAGGCCGTCGTGCCCCGGAGCAGCCTCGTCGAACAGCCGCGACTGCCGCTGGCTGCGCGCGGGGTGGCGACGGTCCACGATGCCCTTGACCTGCTGGTCGCCTGACAACATGGAGGGATACAGCCACATCGCGGACCGGCGCAGTGACTGAGCCTCGGATCGCGCTGGTGATCCCGGCCGCCGGCGCCGGCGCGCGCATGGGCACGCGGACGCCCAAGCAGTTCTTGCGGATCGGGCGGCGGTCTATCCTCGAGGTCACGCTGGGGCAGTTCCAGGCGCCGCCGCTGGTGCACGAGATCGTCATCGCCCTGCCCGAACCGCACCTGCCACGGGCGCGCCGGCTGCTCGGCCGTCACCGGCCGTCTCACCGCCCGGCGCCGGGCCTGGTGGTCGGGGGTGCCACTCGCCAGGAGTCGGTCTGGCGGGCGCTGCAGGCGCTGGCTCGTGAGGCCGACATCGTCGTCGTGCACGACGGCGTCCGACCGTTCATCACCCGCGACCTGGTCAGGCGAGTGGTGCGGGCGGCCATCGCCCACGGAGCCGCCATCTGCGCCCTGCCGATCGCCGAGACGGTGAAGCGGGTCCGCGGCGGCGTCGTGGAAGCCACGCTCGATCGCTCGGAGCTCTGGGCGGTGCAGACGCCCCAGGCCTTCCGGCATCCGCTCTTGCGCGAGGCTCACGAGAAGGCGCTGCGCGACGGGTTCATGGGAACGGACGAGGCCATGCTCGTAGAGCGGCTCGGCCATCCCGTGCACGTCGTGCGCGGCCTGGAATCCAACATCAAGGTCACGACGCCGGCGGACCTCCGGCGCGTCCGGGGCTGGATCCGGCGATGACGCGCGTGGGCCTGGGCTTCGACGTGCATCCGCTGGTGCGTGACCGCGCGCTGGTCCTGGGCGGCGTGAGGATTCCCTCCGAGGTGGGACTGGGCGGGCACTCCGACGCGGACGTCCTGGCCCACGCGGTGGGCGAGGCCCTGCTCGGGGCGTTGGCCCTGGGGGACCTCGGCCGGCACTTCCCCGACACCGATCCACGCTATCAGGGCATCTCCAGCCTGACGCTTCTGGGTCACGTGATGGAGCTGGTCCGGTCGCGCCGGGGGCAGCTGGTCAACGTCGACGCCACCGTGCTGGCCCAGGGACCGAGGCTGGCCCCCTATCTGGAAGAGATGGCCAGGCGCCTCGCCGAAGTGCTGGGGGTGGCGGTCGACACGGTGAGCGTGAAGGCCAAGAGCCCGGAAGGCCTGGGGCTCCTGGGCCGTCGGGAAGGCATCGCGGCCCTGGCCGTGGTGAGCGTCGAGGTGCAATCGTGAGCGTCCCGGCAACACCGCTGAAGATCTCCAACACGCTGAGGCGCGTGAAGGAGGAGTTCCGTCCGCTGACGCCCGGGCAGGTGCGGATGTACGTCTGCGGCGTGACGGTGTACGACGCCTCGCACATCGGCCACGCCCGGAGTGCGATCGTCTTCGACGTGATCCGCCGCTATCTGCTCTTCAAGGGCTACCAGGTTCGGTTCATCAAGAACTTCACGGACGTCGACGACAAGATCATCCGACGGGCCCAGCGGGAAGGCGTATCGGCCTCCGAGATCGCCGAGCGCTACATCGAGGAGTTTCACCGCGACATGGAGGCCATCGGGGTCCTCCGCGCCGATGTCGAGCCCCGAGCCACCGAGCACATCGACGCCATGATCGCGCTCATCGAGCACCTGGTCCGCGGAGGCTTCGCCTATGTCGTCGATGGCGACGTGTATTTCGCCATTCGTCGCTTCCCGTCCTACGGACAGCTCAGCGGCAAGAATCTCGACGAGCTCCTGGCCGGGGCCCGCGTGGAAGTGGACGAGCGCAAACAGGATCCCCGCGACTTCAGCCTCTGGAAGGCGGCCAAGCCCGAGGAGCCGGCGTGGCCCAGCCCGTGGGGGCCGGGCCGGCCCGGGTGGCACATCGAGTGCTCGGCCATGGCCATGCAGTACCTGGGGGAGTCGTTCGACATCCACGGCGGCGGGGAGGATCTGATCTTTCCCCATCACGAGTGCGAGATCGCTCAGGCCGAAGCCGCCACCGGCAAGCCGTTCGCCCGTTACTGGATCCACAACGGGTTCGTCAACTTCGGCGCCGAGAAGATGTCGAAGTCGCTCGGCAACACGCTGGCCATCCGGGAAGTCGTCAAGCGCCACGAGCCCGACGCCCTGCGCCTGTGGCTGCTCGGCACGCACTACCGGCATCCCGTCGAGTTCTCCGAGGAGCGGCTTCGCGAGGCCGGCCGCGCCCTGGAGCGCTTCACCCGGCTGTTCCATGCCGCCCAGGCCCTGGGGGCCACCGCCGCCCCGGGGGGGCTGCCGGGCGAGCTGGGCGGCTTCGCCCAGCGGTTCGCGGCCGCGATGGACGACGATTTCAACACGCCCCAGGCCCTCGGGGCGCTGTTCGACCTGAGCCGCGCGCTCTACGAGCGTCTGGACCAGGCCGGCGCGAGCTCGGCGGCTCGGCAGGCGGTGGTCGCCGGCATCGTCGAGCTCGAGCGCCTGGGTGGGGCGCTGGGGCTGTTTCGACGAGAGAGGGCCCCGGTCGGGCCGCCCCCCGAGGTGGAGGCTTTGATGGCCGAGCGCGCTCGAGCCCGGCAGCAGCGGGACTTCAAGCGCGCGGACGAGTTGCGGCGGGCGATCCACACCATGGGCTGGCAGGTCGAAGACACGCCGGCCGGCCCTCGTCTCACTCGACGGACGACGTGATGGTGCTCCGAGAGCCGGGCGCGACGGGCGAGGTGGTGTACGGGCGCAACCCCGTGCTGGCCCTGCTCAGGGGCCCCGAGCGCCGAGCAGACGAGGTAGCCGTCCTGGCCGGGGCTTCCGGCCCCCTGGGGGAGGTCGTCGCCGTCGCGAGGCGGGCCGGGGTGAAGGTCTCCTTCCGGACCCGGGACCAGCTCACCGCGATCGCGGGCTCGCCCCGCCACCAGGGCGTCGTTGCGCGGGTCGCAGCGGCGCCCTACGCCGACGTCGAACGGCTCCTGGAGATCGCCGGCGAAAGGGGGGAGGCGGGCTTCTTTCTGGCCGTCGACCAGGTCCAGGACCCCCGGAACCTCGGCGCCATCCTCAGGAGCGCCGACGCGTTCGGGGCCCATGGAGTGATCGTTCCCAAACACCACCAGGTAGGGCTGACTGGCGCGGTCGCCCGCACGTCTATGGGGGCGATAGGAGCGGTGGTGGTCGCTCGGGAAACCAATCTCGTCTTCGCCCTTGAAAAATTAAAGGAATCAGGTGTTTGGATCTATGGCACCTCGATCGCCGGCGGCGTTCCTCCCTGGGGAGCCGATCTGAGGGAGCCCCTCTGTCTGGTGCTGGGAAGCGAGGGCGAGGGACTGCGCCCCTTGGTGGCCAGGACCTGTGACGCCCTGCTCACCATCCCCATGACGGGGCGAGTGGGGTCCTTGAACGTCGCGGCGGCGGCGGCGGTGCTCTGCTACGAGGTCGAGCGCCAGAGGCAGGAACGGCGGAAAAGTCCTTGACGAAACAAGGACTCGAAACTAAAGTGAAGTTTTGTCTGTGCTGGCGTAGCTCAGGGGAAGAGCAACTGCCTTGTAAGCAGTGGGTCGGGGGTTCAAATCCTCCCGCCAGCGCCAGCAGTTCCGGGGAGTTCGCATATCACATGCCGGCAGGTTCGGGGAGGTACCCAAGTGGCCAAAGGGGGCAGACTGTAAATCTGCTGGCGTACGCCTTCGGGGGTTCAAATCCTCCCCTCCCCACCACCCGCGCGGATGCGGGCGGGAATAGCTCAGCGGTAGAGCGCCAGCCTTCCAAGCTGGGGGTCGCGGGTTCGAATCCCGTTTCCCGCTCCATGCGATTTCGAGGAGCCCACGGCTTCGCCGGGGGTGACGAGCGATGGGGGTTCGGGGCCCATGTCGGGGCCCCCATGAAGGCCAGCCACGCCCATGTAGCTCAGTCGGCAGAGCGCGTCCTTGGTAAGGACGAGGTCTCCGGTTCAATCCCGGACATGGGCTCCATTCCTTCCGGGATCGCCTGCGTCAACGGAGGTCAGTGAGATGGCCAAGGCGAAATACGAGCGGACGAAGCCGCACGTGAACATCGGGACGATCGGGCACATCGACCACGGCAAGACGACGTTGACGGCGGCGATCACGAAGGTGCTGCACACGAAGAACAAGGGGATCGCGGTGCGGGAG
>DASTFB010000099.1 GCA_035709005.1 Candidatus Methylomirabilota bacterium
ATGAGGATGCCGTACCAGCGGATGGCGAAGGGGCCGATCTGAATGGCGATGGCGCCGGGCGACGCAAACATTCAGAGGTAAGATAGCCCGCCAGGTGGAATTCGTCCAATGAAGCTCTCCGGCTGGCGCCGGGCCACGCTCTTTCTCGGGTCGGGCGTGCTGCTGGCCTGTGCGCTGCTCGTCCTGGGGATCCTCAGAATCGGTCCGTACCTCGTCGTCGCCGACCGGCTCGAGCCGAGCGACGCCATCTTCGTGCTGGCCGGCACCGGGCCGGCGCGCCTGGTCGAGGCGGCGTCGCTCTACCGCCGGGGCCTGGCCCCGGAGATCGTCGTCAGCCGGCCGCCCGATACGATGCGGCTGGCCCGTGAGCTGGCCGGGGAGCCGCCGTTTCAGGAGCGCGCCCTACGCGCCCTGGTCCATGCGGGAGTCCCCCGGCAGGCGGTGGTGCGGCTCGATCGCGTCGCCGTGAACACCGACGAGGAACTCGGCATCGACTTCGAGTACGCGCAGGCCCAGAACTATCGCCGGGTGATCCTGGTGACGTCTCCGCCGCATACACGACGGGTGCGGATGATCTGGAACGCGTATTATCAGGAGAAGCTTCCGGCCCTGGTGCACCCGACGCCGTTCGAGGAGTTCGACCCCGCCCGCTGGTGGAGGTCGAGCCGTTCGCTCGAAAAGGGCCTCCACGAGGTGGCCGCGATCGCCAACTTCCTGCTCGGCCAGCCGGTGCCGACGTACGACGGGCGCTAGACCCAGGCTTCGGGAACCTGGTCCGCCGTCACGCTTGCGTCTGCGGCTGCTGCGGGCCGCTCGGCCTGGGGCGAGCGAAGCGCCCCGGCGAAGAGCGCATCGAGCCGAGCGACATCGGCCCGGCGCGCGATGGAGATGGTCACCCGGTTGGCTCGGCGCCAGCGGAGGCCGATCGCGTCACAGACCGACGTGAAGAGTCCGAGGATGTCCTCGGAGTGGTTGGTGAACGAGTATGCGGGGTAGTTGCGACCATAGACGATCCGTCGATGGCGACAACCATCCGAATCGATGCAGCCGCGTAGAAAATCCCCAGGAAAGTCCGCAACGATCGCGCTCTGCCAGTCGACTAGGGCTATGGGTCGTGCGTTCTTTCGGCCGGGACCATGCTGTGGAAACAGCATAGGCCATCCCTTGAAGTAACACGTCACGACGGTGGCACCGCCGTGGCGGCGAAGTCCAATCCGGTGCCTCGGCAGGAGCGTCTGGATCGCGACCGAGGCTTGTCGGATGCCGCGCTGATCGTTCCGGTGAAGATAGATCTCGAGCCGATATGTGCGGGGCATCCGGCACACATATCCGTCGCCGAGGTACATCCCGAGCAGATAGCTGTACGCGGAGCGCTCGGTTGTTGTGAGCAGCAGTGGTAGGGGCGGCAGGATTCGAACCTGCAAGTCCTTACGGACCGAGGGTTTTAAGCCCTCCGCGGTTGCCCGTTTCGCCACGCCCCCATGTCGACGCTATTCTGTCATTTACGGCGCTCCCACAGCGAATACAATGCCTCGCTTCTCGTACACTGGCGGAAGAAATTGGAGGCGGCGAGCGGATTCGAACCGCTGAATAGAGGTTTTGCAGACCTCCGCCTTAACCACTTGGCTACGCCGCCTCGAGGCGAGGACCACCGAAGCCGGAGCTGGAGCGGGAAACGGGATTCGAACCCGCGACCCCGACCTTGGCAAGGTCGTGCTCTACCACTGAGCTATTCCCGCAGCCCCTAACCGTGACCGCGGGGTATTTTACCACGCGGCGCGAAACGGTCCGCCCACTTACCCGGCCGCCTCTCGCAATGCCGTCGCCGCATCCTCGGGGGCCACGGGATTGATGAAAAACCCACTGCCCCACTCGAAACCGGCGATCCGCGTGAGCTTGGGGATGATCTCCAGGTGCCAGTGGAAGTGCTCTCGCGCCGGCTCGCCCAACGGGGCGGTGTGCAGCACGAAATTGAACGGCGGATCGTTGAGGACCAGGTTCATCCGGCGCAGGAAGCTCCCCAGGACGCCGGCCAGCGCCCGCAGGGCCTCGACCGACGACTCCTCGTAGGCCGCGGCGTGGCGGGCGGGAAGGATCCAGGCCTCGAAGGGGAAGCGCGGGGCGAAGGGGGCCAGGGCCACGAAGCCGTCGGTGTCGAGGATCACCCGCCGGCGGCTCCGGCGCTCCGTACGGACGACGTCGCACCACACGCAGCGCTCCTTGATCCCGTAGTACTGCGCGGCCCCGGCCAGCTCCTCGGTGACCATGATCGGGATGATGGGGGTGGCGATGAGCTGGGAATGCGGGTGCTCGATCGACGCTCCGGCCGCCTCGCCGTGGTTCTTGAAAATCAGGATGTACTGGAAGCGCGGGTCCTTTTTGAGGTCGAGCATTCGCTCGCGAAAGGCCAGCAGCACGTCGGCCACGGCCTCGAGCGGCATCGTGGCCAGCGTGGCCTCGTGCTGGGGGGCCTCGATGACGACCTCGTGGGCCCCCACCCCGTTCATCCGATCGAACGGCCCCTCTCCCGAGGGCTCCAGCTCCCCCTCGATGCGCAGGGCCGGAAACTTGTTCGAGACCACGCGGAACGTCCAGCCCGGGCGGTTCGCCTCCCCGCCGGGGGGACGCCCGGCCAGGATCTCGGGCGGCGTCTTGTCCTCATGACCGGGGCAGAACACACAGCTGACGAGGCGGGGCCGCGCGGGCTCGGGACCGAAGTCAGACGGGCGCCGGCCCCGCTCGGCCGAGATGATGACCCACCGGCCTACGACGGGATCCTTGCGCAACTCAGACACGGCGCCCACCCCTCATGCTTCCTCCTCCGGCCGCGCCGCCCGGCTCAGCAGAGACGCCAGTGCCTCGTGGGGTGGCTTACCCGAGAACAGCACCGCCGCCACCTCCTGACAGATCGGCAGGGCCACCCCGTGGCGCTCGGCCAGCGCCACCGCCGAGGCCACCGTCCGCGCCCCTTCGGCGATCATCCGGCTCTCGCCTTCGACCGCGGCTTGCGTCTGTCCGCGAGCCAGAGCCATGCCGAGCGCGCGGTTGCGCGAGAGACTGCCCGTGCAGGTCAGGACGAGATCACCGAGACCGGCGAGTCCGGCCAGGGTCCTGGGCTGGCCGCCCATCGCCACACCCAGACGCGTGATCTCGGCGAGCCCTCGAGCGACCAGCGCGGCGCGCGCATTCTCGCCCAGTCCCAGTCCGTCGGCCAGGCCGGTGGCGATGGCGATCACGTTCTTCAGGGCCCCGCCGACTTCCACGCCGACCACGTCACGGCTGGTGTACAGCCGGAACTCCCGGGTGCCGAGCGCGGCCTGGAGCTGGAGGGCCAGGGCCTCGTCGCGGGCCGCGATCACGCAGGCGGTGAGCCGGCCCAGGGCCACTTCGCGAGCGAACGTGGGTCCGGAGAGCGCGGCCACCGACGCCTGGGGGAAATGCTCGGCGACCAGCTCGGTCATCCGCAGGTGGCGTCGGGGATCGAGGCCCTTCGTCGCCGAGACGATCGGCGCGCCGACGGGTACCCGGCCGAGCATCTTCAGCGTGGCGCCGAAGAATTCCGAGGGAACGACCAGGACGACGATCGCCACGTCATGGAGAGCTTCGGCCGGGTCGACGGTCGGCCAGATGTTCGGCGGACAGTCGACGTCGTTCAGGTAGATCGGGTTGCGTCGCGCGGTCCGGATGCCCTCCACCACTTCGCGCTCGCGGGCCCAGAGCCGGACGGTGGTGCCGGCCCGCGCCAGATGGATCGCCAGCGCCGTGCCCCAGCTGCCCGCGCCGACGACACCGACCGTCACGCCGACTGTCGTCGCTCGCCGAGTCGGCGCTCGGTCCCGGCGAGCAGACGCCCGATGTTGTCACGATGGCGATAGATCACGATGGCCGCCCCCACCGCGCAGGCGGCCACGGACTCTGGCGGGTAGCCGAGGAGCAGCGCCCCCAGCGGGACGCAGAGGGCCGCCATCAGCGAAGCCAGCGACACATAGCGAAACGTGAGCGCGGTCACCAGCCACACCAGGGCCGCCGGGGCCGTGGCCCAGGGTGCTACCCGCAAGAACGCCCCGAGCCCGGTGGCCACACCTTTGCCGCCGCGGAAGCGGAGATACACCGACCAGCAATTGCCGACGATGGCCGCCACCGCCGCCAACGCCGAGGCCACCGGGCCACCGCCCCCGACGACCGTCCCCGCCATCACCGCGACGAAGCCCTTGGCGATGTCCCCGCCGAGCGTGAGGACGCCGGGTAGACGCCCCGCCGTCCGCAGCACGTTGGCGGCTCCGATGTTTCCACTGCCGTGGGAGCGGACGTCGACGATACCGAAGGCGCGCGCCACCAGGAAGCCGATGGGAATGGCGCCGATGAGATAGGCTGTGAGCGCGCCGGCCAGAAATGTCACGACCAGCGGTCTTCGTCCGGCACGATCGCGCGGTAATCAGCCTTCCGGAAGAAGCGGTAGAAGTAATCGACACCCGACACGACGGTCAGGGCCACCGCGCACCACAGCACGGCGGTGGCGGTGTGGTGGAACATCGGGGCCCCCACGCTCTTCTCGATGATGAGCAGGGTGATGGCGGCGAACTGGCTGACCGTCTTCCACTTGGCCAGCCGCGAGGCCGGCACGATGACCCCCACGCTGCCGGCGACCGCCCGTAACCCGGTGACCGCCAGCTCCCGGCCGATGATGACGACCACGATCCAGGCGGCGATCTTGTCGATCTGCAGCAGCGAGACCAGGGCGGCGGCCACCAGCAGCTTGTCGGCGATGGGGTCTAGCAGCGTCCCCAGCGTGGTCACCTGGTTGCGCCGACGGGCCAGGACCCCGTCTGCCCAGTCGGTCAGCGAGGCCAGGATGAAAATGGCCGCGGCGATCACCGCGTGGACCCGAGACGACGAGATGAGGAAGACGATGAGGAGAGGGACGGCGATGATCCGCGTCAGCGTGAGACCGATCGGCAAGTTCACGTCCGCACCCCGCGCGTGCGACGCGTCACTCCGGGCATTATCGAGGTCCGCGAACGACCTTGTCAATTTCCGGCCGGTACACGGGCACCAGCGTCGTCGTGTCGAGGAGCAGGCAGGCGGCGACGTCGGCCCCCCGGCCGCGGCGGGCGAGGTGGCGCGCCCACGACGAGGCCTCGGCGAGTCGGGTGACGTCCTTGCCATAGCCGGCCGCCTCCCGCATGGCCTCGCGGGCCGCCGGCGTCGGCGCCAGGGCCGGCTCGTGGCCGGTCATCCGCTCCACGAGCAGCCCGGCCGCCACCAGGTCCTCCAGTGACGTCCGGCCGCGCTCGCCGGCGCACGCCACCAGGATCTCGCGACCGCCGGCCAGGGCCCACTCGGCCGCCGCTCCGAGGTTGACCAGGGCCCCCACCCCGATGGCCAGCGCCCGCCGGGCCGCCAGCAGGGCCCGCGTGCCGTTGCTCGTGGACAGCACGATGGTCCGCCCCGCCACACGCTCGGCGGCGTATTCGAGCGGGGAGTTGCCCAGGTCGAAGCCGGCAATGGGCTCGCCCCGCCGCTCGCCGGCGAGCAACCACGATGCCGGCGGCAATGTTTCGGCCACGCGGCGGGCGGTCTCGGGGTCGGCGACGGGGATGAGACTCTCACAGCCGTTGGTCAGGGCCGCGATCATGCTGGTGCTGGCCCGGAGGATGTCGACGACGAGGACCGTGCGCGACTCGACGTGGGCGCTCGCCAGTGCCTCCGCGGTGGGCACCACATCGATGCGCACAGATTAGCTCTGGCGGTCCCGCAGCGCGCGGATCCTCAGGCGCAGCGCATTCAGAGCGATGAAGCCCTCGGCGTCGCGCTGGCGATAGACCGAGTCGGCCTCGAAGGTGGCGAAGTCTGTCCGGTACAGCGAGCGGGGCGACCGCCGACCCGTCACGGTGACCTGGCCCTTGTAGAGCTTCAGGCGCGCGGTGCCGGTGACGTCCTGGGCACACTCGTCGAGTAGCGCCTGCAGGGCCCGGCGCTCCGGCGCGAACCAGAACCCGTAGTAGATCATCTCGGCGTAGCGCGGCACCAGCGAGTCACGCAGGTGCAACAGCTCTCGGTCGAGGGCGAGCGACTCCACCGCCCGCCGGGCGGCGTGCAGAATGGTGCCGCCCGGGGTCTCGTACACCCCCCGAGACTTCATGCCCACGAAGCGGTTCTCGACCAGGTCCAGGCGGCCGATCCCGTGCTCGGCCCCGACCTGGTTCAGCCGCTCGAGGAGAGCCACCGGCCCCAGTCGCTGGCCGTCCACCGCCACCGGATCGCCGCGCTCGAAGTCCACAGTCACCGCGACCGGCACGTCGGGAGCCGCTTCGGGGGAGTTGGTGAGCAGGAACATCTTGTCGGGCGGCTCGGTCCAGGGATCTTCGAGGATGCCGCCCTCGTAGGAGATGTGAAAGAGATTCCGGTCCGTGGAGTACGGCCGCTCGACGGTGACCGGCACGGGGATGTCGTGCCGGCGAGCGAACTCGAGCAGAGCCGACCGCGAGCCGAGCTCCCACTCCCGCCAGGGGGCGATCACCCGCAAGTGGGGCGCCAGCGCGGCATAGGTCAGCTCGAAGCGCACCTGATCGTTGCCCTTGCCGGTGGCGCCGTGGGCCACGGCATCCGCGCCCTCGCGCAGGGCCACCTCCACCTGGGCCCGGGCGATGAGCGGCCGGGCGATCGACGTGCCGAGCAGGTAGCCGCCCTCGTAAACGGCGTTGGCCCGCAGCATGGGAAAGATGAAGTCCCGGACGAATTCCTCGCGCAGGTCGACGATGTGCACTGCTGCCGCCCCCGTGCGCAGGGCCTTGTCGCGGACGGTCAGGAGCTCCTCGCCCTGCCCCAGATCGGCGCAGAAGGCGACGACCTCGCAGTGGTAGCGCTCCTTGAGCCAGCGCAGGATCACCGAGGTGTCGAGCCCTCCCGAGTACGCCAGGACGACTCGCTTGGGATCAGACATCGTCGAGGGAGCCTCCCAGCAGCTCCAGGATGATGGCCTTCTGCGCGTGCAGGCGGTTCTCGGCCTGGTCCAGCACGATGCTGTGAGGCCCGTCGAGGACGGCGTCGGTGATCTCCTCACCCCGGTGAGCGGGCAGGCAGTGCATCACGAGCACGCTGCGCTTGGCGAAGCCCACCACGCGGTCGTTGATCTGGTAACGACTGAACGCCTCGCGGCGCCGCTCCCGCTCCGCTTCCTGGCCCATGCTGATCCAGGTGTCGGTGTAGAGGATGTCGGCGTCGGTGGCGGCCTCCCGGGGGTCAGCCGTGATGGTCAGCCGGCTGCCCAGGCTGCGCGCGCGTGCCTGCACGTCGGCGGCCGGCTCGTAGCCGGGGGGGCAGGCCACCGCGACCTCCGTGCCGAGCAGGGCGCCCAGCAGCATCACCGAGTGGCACACGTTGTTGCCATCGCCGATCCAGGCCAGCCGCGTCGTGGCCAGGTCGAGGCCACGCTCCCACAGGGTGAAGTAGTCGGCCAGCGCCTGGCAGGGGTGCTCGACGTCGCTGAGCCCGTTGATGACGGGGACGGTAGCGTGGCGGGCCAGCGTCTCGACGCTGGAATGGGCGTGGACGCGGGCCGCGATGCCGTCCACCCAGCGCGAGAGATTGCGGGCCACGTCGGGAACGGACTCCCGGGTGCCCATGCCGACCTCGCTGCCGGCGAGATAGACGGCGCGGCCGCCGAGCTGAACGATCCCCACCTCGAACGTCACGCGTGTGCGGAGCGAGGGTTTCTCGAAGATCAGGGCCAGCGTCCGCCCGGCCAGAGGCGTCGCCCGGTCGCCGGTCTTCCACCGCTGCTTGAGGGCGGCGGCGATTCTGAAGAGGTGCAGCGACCGCTCCGGCGTGAGGTCGCCGGCCGAGAGGAAGTGGGTCATGCCCCCGTCGCGTCGAGGACGGCGTCGATCGTGTCGAGGGCTCGCTGACAGTCCTGCTCGTCCACGATCAGCGGCGGGGCCAGGCGCAGCACCCGCTCGCCGGCCGTCAGGACCAGGAGGCCTCGCTCCCGGCAGGCGTCGACCACGGGGCCGGCGGCCTGCCGGAGCTCGGCGCCGATGAGCAGGCCACGTCCGCGGACCTCGCGGATGATCGAGCGCCGGCGCGCCATGGCCCGGAGGCCATCCATGAGGCCGCGGCCGAGCCGATCGGCGCGCTCGGGTAGCTTGTCGCCGATCACCGTGCTCAGCGCGGCCAGCGCCACCGAGGCGACGAAGGGCGTCCCGCCGAATGTCGATGCGTGGCTGCCCGCGGTCAGGGCCCGGGCGACGTCCTCGCGCGCCAGCATGGCGCCGATGGGGACGCCGTTGGCCAGCGCCTTGGCCAACGTCATGATGTCGGGCTCGATGTCGGAGTGCTGGTAACCCCACAGGCGCCCGGTCCGCCCCACCCCCGTCTGAATCTCGTCGAAGATGAGCAACGCGCCGGACTCGTCGCAGAGCTTGCGGAGCCCGGGCAGATAGTCGTCGTCGGGGACGTTGACGCCGCCCTCGCCCTGGATGGGCTCGACGAGGATCGCGGCCGTGCGGTTGTCGATCGCGCGCGCCATGGCCCGGAGGTCGTTGTAGGGCACGTGCTTGAAGCCCGGCATGAGCGGCTCGAAGCCGTGCTGGTACTTCTCCTGGCCGGTGGCCGTCACGGTGGCCAGGGTCCGCCCGTGGAAGGACTCGCGCGTCGCGATCACCTCGTAGCGGTCGGAGGCGAACCGCTCCTTGGCGTATTTGCGGGCGAGCTTCAGCGCGGCCTCGTTGGCCTCGGCCCCCGAGTTGCAGAAGAACACCCGATCCGCGAAGGAGTGCTCGCACAGGAGCTTGGCCAGGTGGATCTGCGGCGCGGTGTGGAACAGGTTCGACACGTGCAGCAGCGTGGCGGCCGCCTCCCGGATGGCGCCGGTCACCCGGGGATGGCAGTGCCCGAGCGCGGTCACCGCGATGCCGGCGGTGAAATCCAGGTACTCGCGGCCGTCGGAATCCCATAGCCGCGCGCCCTCGCCGCGGACGATGCAGATGGGAGCCCGACCGTAGTTGGGCGTGTGATAGCGGGCCGACCACTCGAGCAGGGTCTTGGTGTCCATCAGAGCACGATCTCGGTTCCAATGCCTTCGCGGGTGAACAGCTCGAGCAGGATGGCATGGGGGACCCGGCCGTCGACGATGTGGGCCTTGGCGCTGCCCCCGGTGAGCGCCCGCAACGCGGACTCCACCTTGGGCAGCATGCCGCCCTCGATCACACCCTCCTGCATCAGGCGCTCGGCTTCCTTGCGGGCGAGCGTGCTCACCAGCCGGCCGGCGCCGTCCAGAATGCCCTGCACGTCGGTGAGGTGGATCAGCTTCTCCGCGGCCAGCGCCGCGGCCACTTCCCCGGCCGCCAGATCGCCGTTGACGTTGTAGCTGTTGCCGTGGTCACCCACGGCGACCGGGGCGATGACCGGGATGAAGCCGTGCTCTTCCAGCAGCCGGATCGGCTCGGGGTTCACGGACTCCACCTCGCCGACGAGGCCGATGTCGACTTCCTCGCCCGACGGCAGCCGGTGGGGCCGCCGGCGGGCCCGGATCAGGTCGGCGTCCTTGCCGGAGAGGCCCACGGCGCGGCCCCCGTGGTGGTTGATGAGCGCGACGATCTCCTTGTTGATCTTGCCCACCAGCACCATCTCCACGATCTCCATGGTCTCCTCGTCGGTCACCCGCATGCCGCCCACGAAACGGGGTTCCTTCCCCAACCGCTTCATGAGGGCGCCGATCTGCGGGCCGCCGCCATGGACGATCACCGGGTTGATGCCGACCAGCTTCAGGAGAATGACGTCGAGGGCGAACGTCTGCTTGAGGTCGCCCTGCTCCATGGCCGAGCCGCCGTACTTGATGACGATGGTCTTGCCGCGAAACTCCCGGATGTAGGGCAGCGCCTCCATCAGGATCTCGGCCCGGCGCAGGGCGTCGATGTTCACAGGCTCCGCCCCCCTTCGGCTGCCGGTCGCATGGCCGCGTTCACCGGTGAGCCGCCTCTCACAGGATGTAGCGCGACAGGTCTTGATCGCGCGCGATGTCGCCCAGCCGCTGATGGACGTAGTCGGCGTCCACGGTGATCTCTTTGCCGCCCAGATCGGGAGCGCCGAACGAGACTTCGTCCAGGAGTCGCTCCATAATGGTGTAGAGACGGCGAGCCCCGATGTTCTCGGTGGCCGTGTTCACCCGCGTGGCGATGTCGGCCACCGCCTCGATGGCGTCCGGCGTGAATCGCAAGCTCACCGCCTCCGTCTTCAGCAGCTCCACGTATTGCGTGATCAAGGCGTTCCGGGGCTCCGTCAGAATGCGGACGAAATCGTTCCGCGTCAAGGGGTCTAGCTCCACACGGATGGGGAAGCGGCCCTGGAGTTCCGGGATGAGATCCGACGGCTTGGTGACGTGGAAGGCCCCCGCCGCGATGAACAGGATGTGGTCCGTACGGACGATGCCGTACTTGGTGGTGACGGCCGAGCCCTCGACGATGGGCAGCAGGTCGCGCTGCACGCCTTCGCGGCTGACATCCGGGCCGCGCCCGCCCTCGCGCCCGGCCACCTTGTCGAGCTCGTCGACGAACACGATGCCGGAGTTCTCCACCCGCCGCACGGCCTGGCTCACCGCCTCGTCGTGATCGACGAGCTTCTGGGCCTCCTCCTGAACGAGCAGGCGCCGGGCCTCGCCCACGCGGAGGCGCCGCCGCTTCGTGCGGCTGGGCAGGATGTTGGACAGCATGTCCCGGAGATTGATGCCCATCTCCTCCATGCCCTGTCCGGAGAAGACCTCCACCATGGGCATGGCCTGTTGCTGGGTCTCCAGCTCCACCATCCGGTCGTCCAGGCGCCCGCTGCGGAGCTGGGCCCGCAGCTTGTCCCGGGTGGCTTCGCGCGCTCCTGCCCCGACTTCCTCGAGCGACTCGCTGGAGAAGGGCTCGCGGCCGCGGGGCAGCAGCAGGTCGAGGAGTCGATCCTCGGCGAGGTCCTCGGCCTTGTCCTGGACGGCGGCCACCATCTCGGCCTTGACCATGTTGACGGCGAGCTCGGTCAGCTCCCGGATCATCGACTCCACGTCGCGCCCCACGTACCCGACCTCGGTGTACTTGGAGGCCTCGACCTTGACGAAGGGCGCCTGGGCCAGCTTGGCCAGACGGCGGGCGATCTCGGTCTTGCCCACGCCGGTGGGCCCGATCATGATGATGTTCTTGGGCGCGACCTCGTCGCGGAGCTCGGCGGGAAGGTTCTGGCGCCGCCAGCGGTTGCGCAGGGCGATGGCGACGGCGCGCTTGGCCCGCTCCTGTCCCACGATGTAGCGGTCCAGCTCGGCGACGATCTGTGCAGGCGTCAACCCGGCGTTCACAACACCTCGACCGCGATGTGCTCGTTAGTGTACACGCAGATACCCGCCGCGATGCGCATGGCTTCGCTGACGATGCGCTGGGCGTCGAGCTCGGTGTGGGCGATCAGCGCACGGGCCGCCGCCAGCGCATAAGGACCGCCGGAGCCGATGCCGATGAGCCCGTCGTCGGGCTCGATGAGGTCTCCGGTCCCCGACACGATGAAGCTGTGGTCGCGATCGGCCACCGCCAGCAAGGCCTCCAGGCGCCGGAGCACGCGGTCGGCGCGCCAGTCCTTGGCCAGCTCGACGGCGGCCCTGGCCAGGTTGCCGTGAAACTCCTCCAGCCGACCCTCGAAGCGGCCGAACAGCGTGAAGGCGTCGGCGGCGGCGCCGGCGAAGCCCGCCAGCACCCGGTCCTGGTAGAGCTTGCGGACCTTGCGCGCGCCCGCCTTGACGACGGTCTGGCCGATCGTGACCTGTCCGTCGCCGCCGATCGCCACCTGGCCGCGATGGCGAACGCAGAGGACGGTGGTGGCGCGGATGGGTGCAGCCGAGGCGCGCGAACGCTGCTTCTGTTGTAGCGGGGGCCGCGAGGCCGGCTCGGACCGAGGGTGGCCTGGCCGGGGAGCGGCGTGGCTTCGTTGTTTTTCCGGATTGATCATCTCGAATGTTCCCAATTCATCGCCCGGTCCCGGGATCAATCAACTGGGTTGGCGGCGGGCGCGGGGGTGGGCGTGGTCGTAGACGCGCAAGAGCTGCGTCGCGCTCACGTGTGTGTAGCGCTGGGTCGTCGACAACCGGCTGTGACCGAGCAGCTCCTGAATCATCCGCAAATCCGCGCCCCGGTCGAGGAGGTGCGTGGCGAACGTGTGGCGCAGCGTGTGGGGGGTCACCCGCCGGCTGATCCCGGCGGCCCGCGCTCGCCGCCGCACGATGTCGAAGATGCGCCGCACGCCCAGCCGGTGGGTCCGCCGGCCCGGGAACAGCGGCCCGGCCCCGGATCCGCGGGTTCGGAGGTACGCGTCGAGCGCGTCGGCGGCCTGGGCGCCGTAGGGGACGATCCGCTCCTTGCCCCCCTTGCCGAGCACACGGACCGTGCGCTGGACCAGATCCACGTCGTCGAGGTCCAGTCCGGCGAGCTCCGACACCCGGAGCCCGCTGGCGTAGAGCAACTCGAGCACGGCCCGATCCCGCTCGGGAGCGGGCCCCCCATCCAGCAGGGCCTGCGACTCCTCGATGGGCAGAAAGGTGGCCAGCTTGCGGCCCAGGCGCGGGCCGCGGACGTCGGCGGCGGGATTGTCGGGAAGCTGGCCCCGACGGACGAGGAACCGGAGCCAGCTCCGCAAGGCCGCCAGCTTGCGAGCGATCGACGCCGGCTCCAGCCCCCGCCCGTGCAGATGCATGAGCCACGCTCGCACGATCCGGGCATCGAGAGCGCGCAGGCCGTCCCCCACCACCGGGCCCGCGGCCGCCTCGGCGCAGAAGGCGCGGAACTGGTCGAGGTCACTGCGGTAGCTGCGGAGCGTGTGGGGGGACAGCTGCTTCTCCACGCGGAGGTAGCGGAGGAACGCCTCCAGCGGATCGCTCATCCGACCGGTAACTCGGCCTCCCGGCGGAAGTCGCAGCCCTCCTTGATGCACGTCAACACCATTCGGCCTCGCGTCATCCGGGTCGTTACGAAGGGCGCGCCGCACTTGGGACAGGGCTCGGACACCGGCCGCTGCCAGACGACGAACTTGCAGCCGGGATAGGCCGAGCACCCGTAGAAGGTGCGACCCCGTTTGGAGCGGCGCTCGACCAGCTCGCCGGTGCAGCCGGGCTCGGGGCAGGCGATGCCGAGTGTCACCGGCTTGGTCGTCTTGCACTCGGGGTAGCCCGAGCAGGCGATGAACTTGCCGAACCGGCCTCGCTTGATCACCATGGGCCGGCCGCAGGTGGGGCAGGTCTCGTTCGTGGGCTCGTCCTCGGCGCGCTCGCCGCCACTCAGATCGCGGGTGTAGCGGCAGTCGGGATACGTCGAGCAGGCGATGAACTTGCCGAACCGCCCACGCCGCTCGATCAGCTCGCCTCCGCACTCGGGACAGGCTTCGCCGGTGGGGGTGCCCTGCTTCTCGTTGGCCATCTCCCGCTTGGCGCGGGCGAGGTCCCGCTTGAAGGGCTCGTAGAACTCCTTCACCGTCTGGACCCAGTTCCGCTCGCCCTCCTCGACCTTGTCGAGGTGGTCCTCCATCTGGGCGGTGAACTCGACGTCCATGATCTCCGGGAAGTACGGCAGCAGCTTGTCGGTGACGGCGATGCCCAGCTCGGTCGGGAACAGCGTGCGCCGCTCCCGCCGGACGTAGCCGCGATCGTGAATGATGGTGCCGAGGATGGAGGCGTAGGTGGACGGCCGCCCGATCCCCAGCTCTTCCAGGGTCTTGATCAGGGCCGCCTCCGTGTAGCGGGGTGGCGGCTGGGTGAAATGCTGCTTGGGGTCCAGCCCGAGCACGGCGAGCACCTCGCCCTCGGCGAGCACCGGCACCGGGCTCTCGCTGTCCTCCTCGCCGACGGCGTCGTCTTCCCGGCTCTCCACATAGACCGCGGTGAACCCCTTGAACTTCAGCGTCTGCCCCTGGGCCCGGAACAGACAGCGCCCGGCGTTCGGCGCCGCCGCCCCGGCGGGGACGGCGTCGATGTCGGCGCTCACCGTGTCGTACACGGCGGGCACCATCTGGCTCGCCAGGAACCGCTCCCAGATGAGCCGGTAGAGGCCGAGCTGATCTCGGGTGAGGGACCGGGCCACCGAACGCGGGTCACGCTCGACGTCGGTCGGCCGGACGGCCTCGTGAGCTTCCTGGGCGCTGCCGCGCGACTTGTAGGTCGGTGCCGCGTCCGGCACGTACTCCCGGCCCAAACGGCTGCTGACCCACGCGCGCGCCTGCTCCTGCGCCTCCCGGCTCACCCGGACGGAGTCGGTCCGCATATAGGTGATGAGCCCGACCTGGCCATCGGCACCCAGCTCCACGCCCTCGTAGAGCTGCTGGGCCACCGTCATGGTTTTCCTGGCCGAGAACCCCAGCTTGCGGCCGGCATCCTGCTGCAGCGTGGACGTGATGAAGGGCGCGGCCGGATTGCGCCGGCGTTCCCCGCGCGTCACGCTCCGCACCACGAAGCGGGCACCCTCCAGGCTGGCCATGAGCGCCCGGGTGGTCGCCTCGTCGGGCAGGACCGGCTTCTCGCCGCCCACCTCCTTGAGCGTGGCCACGAACTCCGGCGGCTGCTGGGCGCGCAGACGGGCGTGGAGCGACCAGTATTCTTCCGGCCGGAACGCCTGGATGGCTCGCTCGCGATCGACGATCAGGCGTACGGCCACGGACTGGACGCGGCCCGCCGACAGGCCCCGCTGCACCTTCTCCCACAGCAGCGGCGACAGGCTGTAGCCCACGAGACGGTCGAGCACGCGGCGCGCCTGCTGGGCGTCGACCTTCTTGAGATCGATCTTGCCGGGCTTCTGGAAGGCCGCTTTGACGGCACGCTCGGTGATCTCGTTGAAGGCGACGCGGTAGACCTTGCGCTTGTCGACGCGCAGCTCCTGGGCGAGATGCCAGCCGATGGCTTCTCCTTCGCGATCGGGGTCGGTGGCGACGTAGAGGATGTCGGCTCGCTCGGCCGCCTTCTTGAGGTCGTCCAGCACCTTCTTCTTGCCGGGGGTGACGACGTACTTCGGCTTGAAGTTGCGCTTGGGGTCCACCCCGAGCGACGACTTGGGCAGATCGCGGACGTGGCCCATCGAGGCCTTGACGATGTACTTCGAGTCCAGATACTTCTGGATCGTCTTGACCTTCGTCGGCGACTCCACCACCACCAGGGCTTTCGCCACTACGCTCTCCCTCCACACGGAATCGTCACCCAGCGCTGGCCGTCGAGCTGTCGGACTCGACCATTGAGCTCGAGGGCGATCAGTGCCGCGGCCACGCGCCCGGGGCCGCAGCCAGTCCGCGTGATCAGCACCTCGATGTGCTGCGGCTCGTCTGTGCTGAGCAACGCCAGGACACGTGCCTCGTCGCTGTCGACCGCCGGGAGATCGGCTTCTGCGCCCGGCGATGGCGCGCGGACTGCGCGGCGCCATTCGTCTGGCAATTCTTGCACGACGTCCTGCCAACTGCGTATCAGTTTAGCACCGTCCTGAATGAGGGCATTCGCGCCCTGGCTCGCGGGCGACGTGATTTGGCCTGGAACGGCGAACACTTCGCGGCCGAGCTCGCCGCCCTGGGATGCGGTGATGAGCGCTCCCGAGCGCTCGGGCGCTTCGACCACGACGACCCCGAGCGCGAGCCCGGCCAGGGTGCGGTTTCGGGCCGGGAAATGCCAGGCCAGCGGCGCCGTCCCCGGCGCGAATTGCGACACCAGCGCGCCGTGGACGGCGATCTCCTCGGCGAGCGCGCGGCTCTCCGGCGGGTAGACGAGGTCGATGCCGCTGCCCAGAACGGCCAGCGTGCGGCCGCGGGCAGCGAGCGCGCCGCGATGAGCGGCGGTATCGATGCCCCGGGCCAGCCCGCTGACGATGGTCACGCCCCGCGCGGCTAGATCGAAGGCCAGTCGCTCGGCGACGGCGAGGCCGTACGCGCTGGCCCGCCGCGTTCCCACGATGGCGATCGCCAGCGCGTCCTCGGCAACGAGTGTCCCGCGTACCCAGAGCGCGGGCGGCGCCGGGATAGCGGCGAGGAGCGCGGGATAGCGCACGTCGCCGGGATCGAGGGCGAAGGTCTGCACGGCTCGGGCCACATTGCCTGGCCGCGATCGCCCGGTCAAGAATCCGAACCCGATACGCCGAACGTCGTGAACGGCTAGCGAGGCGCCGGGACGCGGCTGGCGGAAAGCAGTTTTCCCGCCTTGGCGGCGGCGTCGGAGTCGGGATGCTCCCGCACGACACGCTGCCAGGCCGCGCGGGCGCGGGCGGCCTCGCGCAGATTTGCGTGGCAGAGGCCGATCTTGAGCAGCGCGTCGGCGGCCCGTCCATCCGGCGGGTTGTGCCGGAAGACGCGCTCGAACTCCACGAGCGACTGGCGCCAGTCTTGCTGGATGTAATACGCCTCTCCGATCCAGTACTGCGCGCTGGCGGCGAGCGAATGCTTGGGGTGCTTGGCGACGAAGTCCAGAAAATCGAGGACCGCCTGGCCGTACTCGCGGGCACGAAAGCTGGCGAGCGCCGCCTGGTACGCCGTTTCGGCGGCCGCCACCCGTGTGGCGGTGCCGCGGACGGTACCGTCGCGCGCGGGCCGCTCGGCCGGTGGCGTCGACAGCGGCACCGGCACGGCAACCGCGACAGGCGTGGGCGCGCTTCCCTCGAGCCTCGCCACCCGACCCGTGAGCTGGCGGACGCCATCGGCCGTCTCCGCCACGGCGCCCCGCAACCCGGCCAGCTCGCTTTCCAGCGCCTGGACGCTCCCCCTCAACGCCGCCGCGTCGCGGAAGGTGATGTCGTGGGCCTGGCGGAGCGTCGTGAGCTCACCCTTGAGCGTCTCGAGCTCCGCCTGGAGCTGCCGGACGGTCTTGGCGTTTGCTCCGCATCCACTGACGAGGACCATCAGCGCGGCGACGGACCAGAACGCCCGTGTCATGCTCGCTTACAGTTCAGCCACAGGTGTATCTAGCTAACATCGCGTAAAACGATGATTTCTAACTTGTCGCCTTTTGCCACAACCGTGTCCCCGGCCACGATGGCCAGTCCGTCGGCCTGAACCATCGAGGTCAGGATCCCCGAACCCTGTTCGCCGGTCAGTCGCGCCCAGAGCTCGTCGCCCTCGCGCACGAGCGTGACGCGCAGGTAGCCGCGTCGATGTCCGGGGTTGGGGATCGGATCGAGCGCCCGGGCGCGGAGCCGCGGACGGCTGACCCGCTCGTAGCCGGCGAGCCGCAGCAGCGCCGGACGGACGAACAGCTCGAAGGTCACCATCGCCGACACGGGGTTGCCGGGCAAGCCGAAGATCAGCTGACGACCACGTGTCCCGAACGTGATCGGTTTGCCGGGCCGCATGGAGACCTGCCACAGGTGCAGCTCGGCCCCCGAGCGGCTCAAGGCCTCGCGCACGAGGTCCAGCTCGCCGACCGACACGCCGGCCGAGGAGACGAGGATGTCCGCTGTCCGTCCCCAGCCGATGCGCTCCTCGATCGCCTCGAGCCGATCCGGGGCAACGCCGAGATTGACCACCTCGGCGCCGGCTTCCCGTGCCTGCGCAGCCAGCGAATAGGTATTGGTGTTCGGAATCTGTGCCGGCGTCGGCTCGGCACCCAGATCGGCCAGCTCGTTGCCCGTGGAGAGCACGGCGACCAGCGGCCGGCGGTGGACGAGGACCGGCGAGTGACCCAGCGTCGCCAGGAGCCCCACCTCGGCAGCGCGAATCAGTCGCCCCGGCTCCAGGACGCGGTCCCCCGCCCGCACGTCCTCGCCACGGGGACGGACGAACGTTCCCGCGGCCACGGCGCGGGCGATACGGATGCGATCGGCCTCGGCCTGCACATCTTCCTGGGGCACGACGGCGTCGGCGCCGTCGGGGAGCGGTGCCCCGGTGAAGATGCGCGCCGCTTCCCCGGACTGCAGCCGCCGCGCGGGAAGGACGCCGGCCGTGATCCGGGCTGTCACCACCAGCGTGACTGGAGCACTCACGGTGTCGGCTGCTCGCACGGCGTACCCGTCCATCGACGAGTTCGGCCAGGGTGGAATCTCACGTCGCGAGATGACGGGCTCGGCGAGCACACGGCCGAGCGCCGCGTCCAGAGCCACACGCTCCGTCTCGAGGGGACGGGCCCGGGCCAGGATCTGAGCGAGGGCCTCCTCCACGGTCAGCACGGCGCTAGTGTACAACCGCTGCCGGTGATTCCGTGGGGGCACGGGCGTGGCGAAGCCCGGGTGCCCGTGCCCGGTGGAGCCGACGCCGGGACAGCGTCCCCTGTCGTCGTGACTCACGGCAGCTGCATGAAGAACCGCTGCCGGTGATTCCGTGGGGGCACGGGCGTGGCGAAGCCCGGGTGCCCGTGCCCGGTTAAATATCCAGAACCGGCCGGAAGCGGGCGAAGAACCAGCGTCGGCTCAGCACGAAGAGCGCGAGGAAGCCGGCGCTGATGAGCAGCTCGCGCCAGCCCAGGGGGAACCCGGCCGCCTGAGGCAGGACCGAGGGCACGATGACGAGCAAGCGCTCCAGGAAGATACCGACCAGGCCGAACACCGCCATCACCACCAGCGGGGTGTGCCGCTGGGGCGGCCGCCCCGTCAGGCGCTTGAGCAGATACATGAAGGGAATCAGCCAACCCACGACCATGACCACCCAGGCCAGCGTCTGCCAGGGCTGGACGAAGAACCGGGCCACCACGAAGCGGGTCTCGATCGGCACGTTGCCGTACCAGATCACCAGGTACTGGGACCAGAAGAAGTACATCCACATGATCGACAGGGCGAACTGCAGCTTCGCCACGTCCTGCACGGCGCCCGGGGGGACCGTGGCCAGCCCACGCGCGTTGGCGCGCACGGTGTGGATGGCCAGGAGCGCGAACCCCGTGTAGAGCGTGGACACGACGAAGTATCCGCCGAAGAGGCCGCTGTACCAGCTGGGATCCAGCGACATCACGAGGTCGAACCCCCACAGCGAGATCGTGACCACCCACAACATGAGGAGCACGACGGCCAGGCGATTGCGCCGGCTTTGCTCCGCCTCGTTCCCGGCATGCGCGGGAGCGCGCACGAGCAGGCGCACGAACGCGAAGGCGACGGCGAACAGTGCCGCGGCGGCGACGAGCGTACGGGCCCAGAAGAACGGCGCGTTGAGCCAGGCGGCCTTCCGGGCCACCAGGGCCTCGATTTCTGCCGGCGGGTGGAGCCAGCGACCGTAGAGCGCGTCCTGTCCGAGGATCAAGAACAGGAGCAGCACGAAGGCCGCGGGCAGGAAGCCGGCGGTGGTGAGCGCCAGACGACGGACGCTCGGCGACCACCGGGCTTCGGTGAGCTGCATCATGCCGGCGATGGCCGGTCCGGTGACGGCCAGGCCCCCCCAGAAGACCAGGTTCGCCAGATACACGCACCAGACCCGGGCAGCGTCGGCGGAGTTCACTCCGAGCAGGAAGGCCAGCGCCCCCAGCGCCACCAGGACGCCCCACACCGCCGTCACGGCCGCCCTCGAATCCGGGCCCGCGTCATTTGGCGGCCACCAGGCTACGCAGGTAGTTCACGAGATGCCATGCCTCCTCCGAGGACAGGGCTTCCGCGTAGGCCGGCATCACGGCGCCGCCGGCCATGATGTAGCTGTGCCAGAAGCCGTCGGTGCGCTGGCGCTGAAACTCCGGGTTCGTGAGATCCGGAGGCGGAATGAACTTCGTGGCCACCGGCCCGGTCACTCCGCCTTTGGCCGCCGGGCCGTGGCAGGGCACGCAGAAGGTCGCGAAGTGCGTTTGGCCGATCGCCACCGAGGCTGGGGTGGGCCTGATGGGGTTGGCCCGCTTGGCCGCCTCCTCACGCTGCTCGCGGGGCAGGATCAGCGCGCCCCCCCGCGGCACCACGCCGGCCGGCATCGGAAACACCCGCTCGCCGGGCATCACGCGGGCGGTCTCCGTCATGTTGTGGACCCACCGGTAGCCGATGACGCCCACCATGAGCGCGCCGCAGGCGGCCACGATGAGCAAGACCAGCATGAAGACGTACTTCACGCCCGCACCTCGTCGGCGCCGGCCGCCTCGAGAATCTGGCGGACGGAGGCCGCGCGCTCGGGCGCACAGTGCACGGCCACCCCGAAGCGGTCGTTGGTGAACCGTGGATCGAAGGTCGACGACGGGCGAAAGCGGGGCAGCCGGGCCAGGGCCACCAGTCCGATGAGGGTCGCCACACCGCCGAAGAGGATCATCATCTCGAAGGCGATGATGAAAAACGGCGGTAGCGAGGCGCCCCGGATGCCGCCGGCCGGCTGGAGCTGGAGGAACTTGCCCCCGGTCACCAGACCCCAGACCACGGAGGTCCAGATGGTGAGGATGAAGGCCGACGCGATCCCGACCAGCCCCCCCAGCAGCGTGAACAGGCGAACCCGGCTGACCGGCCGGTCGCGCTCGAGCACGTCCTCGATCTCGTGAATCGGCGCCGGCGAGTACACCTCCACATCGTGGTAGCCCTTGGCCTTGAGCTCCTCCAGGGCCCGCACGGTGGTATCCACGTGGGCAAAGACGCCGACGACGCGCTCAGTGCCGGCCATGACCGCCTCCCCTCATCGGCAGCGGCAGCGTCTCCTTCACCTCCACGATCGAGATCGACGGCATGATCCTGATGAAGCCGAGGAAGAGGATGAAGAACCAGGCGAAGCTCCCGATGACGATCATGGTATCCGTGGGCGACGGCACGTAGATGCCCCACGTATAGGGATAGAAGTCGTGGCCGAGTGAGGGAACGATGATGTTGAAGCGCTCGAACCACATGCCGATGAGCACGAGGATGGAGACGATGTAGAGCACGGTCGGGCTCAGCCGGGCCCGCCGCCAGAACAGGACGAGCGGCGCCACGCAGTTGCAGAAGTACATCAACCACAGGGCCCAGGCATAGGTCTCGGTGATCCGCCAGAAGAGCGAGGCCTTCTCGAAATGATCGCCGCTGTACAGCGTGGTGAAGATCTCACAGATGTAGAAGTACGTCAGGACCAGCCCGGTGACCAGGATGAGCTTGCCCATGGCATCCAGATGCTTGTCCTGGATGTAGGCGTGTAGCCCGAAGAAGTGCCGCATGGGCAGCATGAGCACCAGCACCATGGCGAAGCCCGAGAAGATGGCGCCGTCCACGAAGAAGGGCGCGAACAAGGTCGAGTGCCAGCCGGGGACGAGGGCCATCGCGAAGTCCCAGGACACCACGCTGTGCACGGACAGCACCAGGGGTGTGGCCAGCGCCGCGAACAACCCGTAGGCCCGCCGGTAGTGACGCCACTGCGAGTGCGAGCCTTCCCAGCCCAGCGACAGCATGCCGTAGATGCGCCGGCGCCACCCGGTGGAGGCGTCCCGCAGCGCCGCGATGTCGGGGACAAGGCCCACGATGAAGAAGATGGTGCTGATGCTCAGATACGTCGAGATCGCGAACACGTCCCATACCAGGGGCGAGCGGAAGTTCGGCCACAGCTCGCGCTGGTTGGCGTACGGCAACAGGTAGTAGGCGAACCACATTCGCCCCGCGTGGATCAGGGGAAACAGCCCCGCGGTCATGACGGCGAAGATCGTCATGGCCTCGGCGGCCCGAAAGATCGACGTGCGCCAGCGGGCCCGGAACAGGTACAGGATGGCCGAGATGAGCGTGCCGGCGTGCCCGATACCGATCCAGAACACGAACGAGGTGATGTACATCGCCCACATCTGGGGCGTCCGCTTGCCCGCCGCCCCCATGCCGATCCAGATCTGCCACGTCCAGGCCAGGATGCCGCCGGCCAGGATGAGCCCGACCACGCACATCCACGCGAAGTACAGGTTGCCGGGCGGGGCCAGCGTGCGGAGCACGTCCCGGGTCACGTCGGCGAACGTCGGCGGCCGGGGCTCGCGGTCGGCGACGGTGCTCATGCGTGGCCCCTCACGACTTTCTTGAGATAGGTCACCGAGGGCCGCGTGCCGATCTCCTCGAGCACATGGTAGGCGCGCGGGGAGTGGGCCAGTCGGGAGACCTCGCTGCGATCGTCCTTGAGGTTACCGAACGTGATGGCCTGGGCGGGACAGGTCTGCTGGCAAGCGGTCAGGATGTCGCCGTCCCGCACGGCGCGCTTGTCGTCGCGAGCCCGGTCCTTGCCGGCCACGATGCGCTGGATACACATCGTGCACTTCTCCATGATGCCGAGCTGGCGTACCGTCACGTCGGGGTTGAGCTGGACCTCGAGCGGCGCGGGGAATTCGTAGCTCCACCAGTTGAATCGCCGGACGTGATAGGGGCAGTTGTTGCCGCAGTACCGGGTGCCCACGCATCGGTTGTAGACCTGCCCGTTCAACCCTTCTTCGGTCCGGTAGGCGGCGAACACCGGGCAGACGGGCTCGCAGGGGGCGACCTCGCAGTGCTGGCAGAGCATGGGCAGGAACATGTTGCGGGGATGCGCGGCATCGCCTTCGGCCCAGCGCTCGAGCCTGAGCCAGTGCAGCTGGCGGCCATAGGCGCAATCGGCCTTGCCGACCACCGGCACGTTGTTCTCGGCCTGACAGGCGACCACGCAGGCCTGACAGCCCACGCAGCGGTCGACGTCGATGGCCAGACCCCAGCGATAACCCGGGTACTGCTGGGGCGGGTACATGCTGATGAACTCGTGCGGCTTGGCCTTGCCCCGCAGCGCCTGCTCCCGGGCCGTGCCCAGGTCGATGTGCTGGGCGATCTCGCGATGGTCCTGGTCGTGCGTGGCCTGCAGGATGGCCAGCGGCCGCCGGGCGCCGGTCCGGCTCAGGGTCACCTTGACCCCGAGGAAGACGGCGCCGCCCGACGCGGCGTCCGGGGCGGCTCCCAGCAGGGTGAGCGGGCTCAGCGACGTCGGCGGCGGCGCCACGTACTTCTGCGCCAGGTGATAGCCGGCGTAGCGGTGGCCGATCGGGATGGCGACCGCACCTGGATGCAGGCTTGCGGACACGTACGCGGGGAGCTCCACCGCCCCGTGGGGTGAGGTGACGCGCACGACATCGCCCGTCGCCAGGGCGAGCCTCGTCGCCGTCTCCGTGGGCACTTCTACCCAGGCGTCCCAGACCGCCTGGGTCATCGTATCCGGGGCCTCGTGCAGCCAGGCCGCGCCCGCGCTGCGGCCGTCGTAGAACCTGAACGACGGATACGCCAGCAAGGTCAGGCCCCCGGCGTCTCCCTCGAGCCTGGGCGGTGCCGGCTCCACCGCGCTCACCTTCGCCGTCACGGTCGCCGCGGCCGTCTGGCGCCAGACCCCGCCTCGCTGGAGCGCCAGCTCCCAGCCGTTGGGCTCGCCCTTGACCAGAGGTTCCCAGGCCATTTTCAAATATTGCTCGAAGGAGGCCCACGGCAGCGGTCCCTTGCCCTCCTCGGTCCCCAGCACGCCGCGGCCGATGCGCAGCAAGGCTTCTCCGAACGGCAGGGCATCCCGGATCGGCGACATCGTCGGCTGCAGGAGCCCCATCACCCCGTCGCGGGGCGCGTAGTCGCCCCAGGTCTCCAGCCAGTGCGTGTCGGGAAGCACGACGTGAGCGAGGGCGGTCGTCTCGTCGGGGTGAGTGGCGAACGAAACGACCATGGGGACCTTCGCCGCGGCCTCGGCGAACTTGAGCCCGCCCGGCAGCGTGAAGGCCGGATTCACGCGGGGGCCGAGGAGCAGCACCTCGATCTCCCCCCGGCTCATCGCCTCGACCAGGCGCGCCATCTCCGCGTACGGCGACACCCGGGTATAGGCGAGGTCGGGTCCGAACCTCAGCGTGCGGCCGGGGGCGCCCACGGCGGCGTTGAGCAGGTTGATGGCCACCAGCGTAGCGGTGGCGTGCGTGCCGGTCACCGCCACCCCGCCCCCGATCGCCAGGGCGGCCTTGGCGCTGCCGAATGCCGCGGCCATTCCCCGAATCGTCTGGACCGGGACACCGCTCTCCGCGGCGACCTTGCTCACGTCGACCCCCGCCACCGCCGTCCCGAAGCGGCGCTCGGCGCGGCCCTCGTCGACCAGCACCTTGAGAATGGCCAGGGCCAACAACGCCTCCGTGCCCGGGGCGTTCCGTACCCACTGGTCGGCGTTGGCGGCGGTGAGCGACTGGCGGGGCTCGACGTGGACGAGCGTCCCCGCCCGGCCGCCGCTGAAGCCGTGCATCCGGGCGAAGGCGCCCGCGTGCTCGACGTTGGACAGCCAGGTCTCCACGAAGTCGGCGCCGAACGACAGGATGACGTCGGCGTCGTCGAAGACGTAGTGCGGGACGGCGTCCCGGTTGAAGACGATGCGGTTGGCGGCGCGCATCGCCTCGTAGCCGAACGGCTCGAAGGTCACGCGCGGCCGTGTACCGAGGGCCTGGGTCCACCGATCCATCAGCCCGGCCAGGCTGCCGCTCTCCAACTGGCTGACCAGCGCCACGCGTCCGCCCCGGCCCTGCTCGCGCAGGGCGCCGAGCTTGCCGCTCACCGTCTTCAAGGCTTCGTCCCAGGCGATGGACTTGAAGGCGCCGCCCTCGCGCCGCTGGGCGCCGGCGAACCGGTCGGGATGGTAGAGCTGCTGCAGCGCCGCCTGGCCGCGGATGCAGAGGGCGCCCCGGTTGACGGGATGATCGGGGTTGCCCTCGAGTTTGACGACGCGCCCCTCGCGGTTGCGCGCGATGACGCCGCAGCCGGCCGGGCACTCCCGGCACACCGTGGCGAACCAGGCCGCCACGCCGGGAACGATCTGCTCGTTCGGCACGACCAGCGGCAGCAGCGTCTCCGCCGGCTGCTGGCAGGCGGCCATCGCCGCCGCCGTTCCCGACACCCCCACGATCTTGAAGAAATCGCGCCTGTGCACGCTCTAGGGCTCAGTGGTGGCAGGCAATGCAGTCCAGCGGTGCGCGAGTGCCCCGGGCGGCGTTCTCGCGACGGTGGCAGTCGATGCACCACCCCATGGAGAGCGGCGGCGGCGCGCCTCCGAGCCCGACCAGCGTGAGCAGGTCGTTGGTGAGGCGGGGACCGGTGACGGCGCCCACGGTCGTCATGGTCTCGACCGGACCGTGACACGTCTGACACGTCACGCCGGCGCGCACATGGGGCTTGTGGGTGAAGTAGGTGAACTCCGGCAGGTTGAAGACACGCGTCCACGGGATCGGCGCGCGCCGGGCCGCGTAATCGGCCAGCTTCTTGATCTCCGGCCGGTCAGCCGCAGTGATCTTGTGACAGCCCATGCATCGCTCCACCGAGGGCAGGCCCGCGAACTCCGAACGGCGAGCGTCGGTGTGGCAGTACCCGCACTCGATCTTGTACTGCTGCACGTGGACGTTGTGGGGGAAGTTGATGGGCTGCGGCGACGCCGTGGCCGCAGCCGGCCACCGGTCCCACGACGACACCGCCAGGATCACCAGAACGACGAAGAGCGCCAGCCCGAACGCTCCCACGCCCGCTCTCGCCCTCGTCGACAGTCGGATATCCTCCGCGGCGCTGGAAAAAGCTTGTGCACCGTATCACGAGCGCCGGAAGCAAGTCAACAACGACTCAGGCGAGCGTGGCGAACGCCTCGGCGGCGGCGGCCTCGGCCGTCGCCAGGTCGGCGTCCGAATGAGCGAGGGAGACGAAAGCCGCTTCGAACTGCGACGGCGCCAGGAACACGCCGCGCGCGAGCATGGCGTGGAAGTAGCGCGCGTATCGCGCGGTGTCGGAGCGCTTCGCCGACGCGTAGTCCACCACCGGCGCGTCGGTGAAGAACGCGGTCAGCATGGATCCCACCCGGTTGACGACCAGCGGGATTCCGACCTTCTCGGCAGCCGCTCGCAAGCCGCGCTCCAGCCGGGCCCCCGACCGCTCCAGCCGCTCGTACGCGTTGCCCTGCTGCAGAATACGCAACGTGGCCAGCCCGGCGGCGACGGCCAGCGGGTTCCCCGACAGCGTGCCCGCCTGGTAGACGCCGCCCAGCGGAGCGACGTGGGCCATCACGTCGCGTCGGCCTCCGTACGCCCCGACGGGCAGGCCGCCGCCGATGATCTTGCCCAGGCACGTGAGGTCGGGGCGAACCCCGTAGAGCGCCTGAGCGCCTCCGTACGCCGCGCGGAAGCCCGTGATCACCTCGTCGAAGATCAGGAGCGCGCCGTGCCGTGTGCACACCTCGCGCAGGCCGGTCAGGAAGCCGGACGCCGGCGGGACGACACCCATGTTGCCGGCGATCGGCTCCACGATGACGGCGGCGATGTCGCTTCCACGCGCGCCGAAGAGCCGCCGCACGGCCTCGAGGTCGTTGAAGCCGACCGTGAGGGTGAGGCCGGCCACCGGCTCGGGCACGCCCCGGCTGTCCGGGATGGAGAAGGTGGCCCCGCCCGATCCCGCCTTGACCAGGAGGCTGTCGGCGTGGCCGTGGTAGCAGCCTTCGAACTTCACGATGAGATCCCGACCGGTGGCGCCACGGGCCACGCGGATGGCGCTCATGGCCGCCTCGGTGCCGGAGCTCACCAACCGCACCAGCTCCATCGAGGGAATGGCGGCCGTGATGGCCTCGGCGATCTCCACCTCCTGTGCCGTCGGTGCGCCATAGCTGGTGCCTCGCCCGGCCGCCTCGCTCACCGCCTGGACGACCGCGGCCGGGGCGTGTCCGAGGACGAGCGGGCCCCACGAGCCCACGAAGTCGATGTACGAGCGGCCGTCGACGTCCCAGAGCCGGGCGCCCGCGGCCCGCGCCACGAAGAACGGCTGCCCCCCGACCGCACGGAAGGCACGCACGGGGCTGTTCACCCCGCCCGGGATGACGCCCTCCGCCGCCGCCATCAGTCCGGACGATTCGGGACCCCCGCCTCGATCCTGGGCGAGCAGCTGGCCATCATCGACGCGCTGAAACGTTCGGCCCGTCGGGCTCCAGCGATACGCCGCCGCGGCGGGGACCTCGTCGCCGACGACCGACACGACGACGTACGTCGCGTCCGGGTAGTGCGGCTCGCCGCGCGGGGCGGCCTGCTCGATGTCCGTCGCCGACAGGTAGGCCCCCGCGTTCGGATGCGAGTGATAGATGACGGCGACGCCGAAGCCTTCCGTCTCCCGCCGCGTGAAGGCCAGCACGTCGCGCGGATCGATGTAGAAGGCGTTCCGGGCCGTGCGGGGGAAGGCCACGGGGTCGTCCTGGTGCTTGGCGTCCTGGATGTTACGGCAGGGCATGAGACGGCGCTCGCTGCCACGGGCCAGGATGACGCCGCAGCACTCGTTGGGGTACTCGGCGAGCGCCTGACGCTTGATCGCGGCCAGCTCCTCGGCAGTCAGGATCATCGCCGGGCTCCGATCATGCCGCGCCCCCCCCGGCGAGCGCCGGGATGATCGTGACCTCGTCGCCGTCCTGGAGCGTCGTGCTCAGCCCCTGGAGCGCCTCGATGGCCTCGCTGTTGACGTAGATGTTGACGTGGTGGTGGACCTGCCCCTGCTCGTTGCGCACCAGTCCCTTGAGGCCGCCGAAGGAGCGTTCGAGCTCGTCGAGGAGCCCGCCGACGTCGCGCGCGCCGACTTCGATGCGGTCGCGGTTCCCGGTCGCCCTTCGAAACGGCGTCGGAATATAGACGGTCACACTCATACGTCCCTGCCTCCCCGAGATTCTTGATCTTGGAGGGGGTGAGGCACCCCCTCCAAACCTCCCCGGCTCACGCGCGGTGCGACGATGCGCTCATCCAAGTCGTGTCATGAACTTGGAGGGGGTGAGGCACCCCCTCCAAACCTCCCCGGC
>DASTFB010000100.1 GCA_035709005.1 Candidatus Methylomirabilota bacterium
GCCAGTGGGCGAAGGCAAAATACGGCTCGAAGAGCTCGACCACCGTGCCGCTTCTGACGCGGGCGAGGATCCGGCGACGGTCATCGACGTAGGTGGTGAGCGTGTCACCGCTGAACGCGCGCACCTTCTTGCCTTCCCAGACCTTCTCCCCGTCGTACGTCACCGTCACCTGTCGCCTGCCGGTCCCATAGGAGCCAGACGTCCGCTCCGAGAGAACCCAGCTCGAGCCGACCGAAGGCCAGTTGAGTGCACCCGGCGCCACGGAGGGACGCGAGGGGGGTCGGGCGGTGAGCGAGGCGGTCGGCCCCGGGGGGGTCAGGCGACCGCTCTGCAGGGCACGCTTGCGAAGTATCGCGTGCTCGTCCTCCGTGATGACGCCGCGCGCCCTCAAATCGTCCAGACGCTGGAGTTGACTCTCGACACTGGGCGTGGCGCTGTCGGTCGTCGCAACAGGCGTGTTCGGCGACTCTGCCGGTTGCGATACCGCCGAAGCGGGCGCTGGGCTGGTTACCGTCTCATTCGACGGGTTCGGCGACGGCTCCTGCACAAGACCGCGGGCCCGGTCGACTTCGTCGACGTTCGCCGCGACAGGAGGCGGCGACGGTGCGGGTTGGGACCAGGTGGGCGCGGACGGCGTCAGGACGATCTTGATCGGCCGGTCGCCTGCGACGCCCACCAGCTTCACCTCACGCACCCCGCGTCCTTGGAGGGGCGCGAGAAAGGCCGACGCCTGCTCCTCGTCGTCAAACCGGAGGCCCTCGAACGTGAACTCCGAGCGTCCGACGCTGCCCTTCTCCATCTCGGCTTTGAATGCCACACCGCCGATCGTGCCGCGGAACTGCACCTCCGACCGCCATGGCGAGGCGGTCGCTCGCTGCATCATGGCCCGAAGGGTTGGAAGATCTTGCGCGGTGAGGGCGAGGCCCTGGAACTTCGCCTTGAACCGTCGGGACCCCTCGACGAGCCCCGAGGGGCCGAAGAGGGTATCCTCGGCCCGCGCCAGTGTTGCGGGTTCGAGGACAACCCTGGCGGGCTCGTCGGGACCGGGAAGCGGACGCGTCGGTTGCTCACCGCGGAAGCTCGCCAGCAGCGGGTCGACGCAGACCTCGGCGGTCCTGGCCATCGTGGTCTTCAGCAAGGCGCCGCCGTCGGCCCTGAGATCCTCCAGCGCCGGCGCCCCGAACCGGCGATCGCCCGGGGTGTAGCAGGAGATTTCGTCTCGCCACAGGACCTTCTCCTGGTCGAGACGGATGAGGCGGGCCTTCACCGTGTAGTGGACCAGGAAGGTCTTCGGGTCGACCTGGTAGGGGATCAGGCCCCAGCCGGTGGTCCGGACGTCGAGGACCGTGACCGGGCCGAGCGCCTGCTTCAGGTTCTCGAGATCGTCGCTGTCCATCGCGGCAGCTGCCGGCCGGATGGGCCCGATCCGGCCGTCGGCGCCCAGCCCGGAGATCAGCCGGTCCTTCACACGGATGGCCGGGTCCTCGAGTGGAATCTCCAGCATGAGCTCCTGGCCGGCCGCCTCGGCCTCGCGCTTCTCGATATCGGCCTGAAGCAGGTTGGCCATCGACGGCGCCAGGGGGCCGAGCAGCAGGGCAAACGGGGCCACGGCCGCAGCAATCCCGATCGCGCGGCCCACGCTCCTCGGCTGGGCCACCAGGAACGGCGCCGGGCGCTGGTAGTGAACGGCCACGACTTCCGGGTGCTTCCCGAGCTGGGCCAGCCCGCTCTCTTCCCGACCACCCGTCACGGCCGCGGCGCAGCCGTTGACGGCGATGGCGATTGCCAGAATCAGCCCGATGCTGTCTCGATGTACCTGTCTCATGGCCCCCTCCGCTGGTTGCCGTCACTCCCTTGGGCCGGGTACAGGCAGAGGATGTGCCAGAGCTGTAAGGAGTTGTTTTCTTGGAATTGATATCTTCGGGCTCCACGACTTCGATTCGAGCGGCTCGCATTTCTTGCTGGGGGTGCGCTACATTCAATGCGTGCCACCACGCGGCCTCACCGCGGCCGACAGAGGGTTCTTCACGGCGCTCGCCGATGTCGTGTTCGGCAATCCGTTCAGCGCGCAGCGGGCCGATCTCATCGGGCGCCTCGTCCCCGATGCGCCAGCGGGCGACCGCGAGGCGCTCGCGCGCGTGGTGGAGCCCCGGCTCGGTCCGTGGCTGCGCGACGGCGCGCCGGGCTGGGAGCGACTGGAGGCCGACGACCGGCGCCTCCTGGAGACGGCCTTCCTGTACGTGTGCTACCACCGTTACGTGGCGCCCATCGACGCGCTCATCGAGCGCCAGGCGACGCACGGTGGCTCGTCGCTCACCGTCCCGTTCGCCGGCGAGGCGATCGCCGGGCTGGCGGGCGGCGGCCTGTCCGAAGCGCGGGCCGTGAACATGTTCGGATTCTTTTTCCAGCTGCGGCGCGCCTTCTACTTCATCCACGGCTCGCTCGCCGGGGAGTGCGAATCCATGCGCCGGCTCCGCGAAGCGCTGTGGAACAACGTCTTCACCCACGACATGCGCGGGTACGAGGCGGCGCTCTGGAACAGGATGGAAGATTTCTCGACGTTGTTGCTCGGCGAGACGGGCACGGGCAAGGGCTCCGCCGCCGCCGCCATCGGACGCTCGGCGTTCATCCCCTACCGGACGGGTGAGCGGCGGTTCGCCGCCAACTTTGCCGAGAGCTTCATCGCGATCAACCTGTCGCAGTTTCCCGAGGCGCTGATCGAGTCGGAACTTTTCGGCCACCGCAAGGGCGCCTTCACCGGGGCCATCGATCACCACCAGGGCGTGTTCGAGCGGTGCAGTGCGCACGGGGCACTGTTCCTGGACGAAATCGGCGAGGTATCGATCCCGGTCCAGATCAAGCTGCTGCAGGTTCTGCAGGAACGGACCTTCACGCCGCTCGGCGGCCACGAGAAGAAGCGCTTCTCAGGGCGCGTCATTGCCGCCACGAACCGGCCGCTCGGGCAGCTACGCCGCGACGGGCGCTTCCGCGACGACTTCTTCTACCGCCTCTGCTCGGATGTGATCGAGGTTCCGACCCTGCGACAGCGGCTGGCGGAATCTGCTGGTGAGCTGGAGCTGCTCGTGCGGCTGCTGGTCGGCCGGATCACGGGCGCCGGGGATTCCCAGCTCGTGGCCGAGGTTCTCGAGGGACTCGCGCGCGGGTTGCCTCGCGGTTACACCTGGCCGGGAAACGTGCGGGAGCTTGAACAGGCGGTGCGACGCATTCTGCTCACTGGACGCTACGCGGCTGATCTCGCCCAGACCGCTCAGGACGAGGAGACCGCGCTGACTGAGAAGCTGCGCGCGGGCGAGCTCACCGCCACCGAGCTCCTGGCGTGGTATTGCGCCATGCTGCACCGACGTCTGGGAACGTACGCCGCGGTGGCCAAGCGCAGTGGGCTCGATCCGCGCACCGCGCGCAAGTACGTCGATAGCGGAAGAGCTATCGCCGGTCCTAATGGGGGGCCGGGCCCGCAGCCACCCGCAGGCTGTTCGCAGGCTCCACCCCGTGTGGTTTAGGCCAACAGCCTTCTAAATCGCGCCGCCTGCGGGCTCGCAGGGCCGCCCTGCGGCCAGCCCTGCCCGGCCCAGCGGCCACTGGCCAGCCCCGCCGGGGCCAGCCGGCGCGTTAGGCCACCAACCCAAAGCGCCATCGAATCCGCGCAGTGGCGGGGGCAACGCGGTGTTTGGGTCAGGCCAGCTCGGCGTCCAGCTCCTCGATGCTCGCGGCCGCGATGTCGACCAGCCGGTCGACCTCCTCGCGGGTGATGCACAGCGGCGGGGCCAGCCGGACGACCCGGCCGCGCGCGTAGACGATGGCGCCCCGGTCCCAGGCTTTGCGGTCGAGCTTCGCCACCTGCGCCTGATCGAGCG
>DASTFB010000101.1 GCA_035709005.1 Candidatus Methylomirabilota bacterium
GCGGGGCATGCGCGCTGCGATGCTATCACGGTGCTGCTCGCCCTCATCTGGGTGCTCGGCATCCCCGGGTCGGCGGCCGCGCTGACCTTCGTCGACATGCTGGGACGAGACATCGTGCTCGCCGCACCGCCCTCGCGCATCGTCTCGCTGGTTCCCAGCGTGACCGAGCTGGTGTTCGCGCTGGGCGCGCACGATCGTCTCGTCGGCGTCACCGACTACTGCGATTTCCCGCCCGAGGCGCGGCACAAGCCCAGCGTGGGGGGAATGGTCGCGCCCAGCCTGGAGACCATCGTCGCGCTGCGTCCCGATCTCGTCGTGGCCACCGACTCTGGTAATCGCCAGGAGACGTTCGATCAGCTCCGCCGCCTCGGGATCCCCGTCTACCTGGTGCGGGCCAACCGGTTCGACGACGTCATGCAGGTCACCGCGCGGGTCGGCCAGCTCGTCGGGCGCGAGAGCGCCGTGGCGGCGCTCACGGCGAGGCTGCAGGCGCGTGTCGACGCCGTCACCCGGGCGGTGCGCGGTCGCCCCCGGCCTCGGGTGCTCTACGTCCTCTGGCCCGAGCCGCTCCTCGTTCCCGGCCGGGACGCGATCGTGACCGAGCTGATCCGGCTGGCCGGGGGGGAAAGCATCACCGCCAGCGAGCCGAGCGACTATCCGCGCTTCAGCATGGAGGCGGCCGTCGTGCGGGCCCCCGAGGTCATCCTGCTCGCTCGCCACGGCACCGGCTCGGGGCCGCTGCCTCGTGCCAAGTGGGAGGCGCTGAGCCAGCTGCCCGCCGTCCAGGCCGGACGCATCCACGCCGTGGACGGCAATCTCCTGCATCGCTACGGGCCGCGGATCGTCGATGGCCTGGAGCACCTGGCCCGGCTGCTCCATCCCGAGACGTTTCCATGAGCCATCGGGGCCGGCTCCTGCTGGCGCTCGCCGTGCTCACCGCCGCCCTCCTGGCGGTGGCGGCCCTCGCCGTGCTCGTGGGAAGCGCTCGGCTCAGGCCGGGCGCCGTCGCGGAGGTCCTGGCGGGCCGTGCCGATCCGGCTTCGACGGCCAGCGTGGTGATCCTCAGCCTGCGCCTGCCCCGCATCGCCGCGGCCGTCCTGGCCGGCGCCGCGCTCGCGGTCGCCGGCGTCGGCTTCCAGGCCCTCACCCGCAACCCCCTGGCCGAGCCTTCCGTGCTGGGGGTGTCGAGTGGCGCCGCCTTCGGCGTGGTCATCGCACAGCTCGTGAGCACGGGCGGGGGAGTCGTGGCCGAGGCCGTCCGCCTCACCCTGTTCGGATTCGCCGGAGCGCTGCTGGCCGGCGTCGCCGTCTACCTCATCGCTTCCATCGGCGGCGGCCTGCCCGTACATACGCTGCTGCTGGCCGGCGTGATCGTCGGCATCTTCTTCGCCTCGGCCACCACCGTGCTGACCTCCCTGCTCGACGTCAACCGCCTCGGGGGCATCGTGCACTGGCTGCTCGGCAACATCAGCCCGATCGCGCCGGCGCCGCTGGGCGTGTTCGCGGCCCTGGCTGCTCTGGGGTTCGGGCTGATCGCCGGCCGGGCCCGCGAGCTGAACCTGCTCGCATTGGGCGAGGAGGCCGCGCTACAGCTGGGGGTCCACGCCGAGCGGCTCAAGATCCGGATCTTCGTGGGCTCGGCGCTGCTCACCGCTAGCGTCGTCGCGTTCGCCGGCCCCATCGGCTTCGTCGGGCTCGTGGTGCCCCACGCGCTGCGGCTCGTCCTGGGGCCGGACAATCGGGTGCTGACGCCCGCCGCCCTGGTGGCCGGGGGCGCCTTCCTGCTCGCCGCCGACACGCTGGCCCGCAACGTCGTCGCTCCCGCCGAGCTCTCGGTCGGCGTCATCACCTCGTTCTGCGGCGCGCCGGTCTTCGTCTATCTCCTGCGCTCGCGCCCGCGCGGCAGCCTGTGAGCGCGCGGCTGGACGTCGTCGGCGTCGATTTCGCGTACGCCGCGGAGCGGCGCCGGCGGGCGCGCCCCTTCGGCCTGTCGGGGATCACGTTCACCCTCGCGCCCGGCGAGCTTCTCGGCGTGATCGGCCCCAACAGCGCCGGCAAGACGACGCTGATCCGCCTCCTGACCCGGGTCCTGGAGCCCACCGCGGGCGACATCCGCCTGGACGGGACCTCGCTGCGCCGCCTCGCGCGCGGCGAGCTGGCGCGCCACGTGGCGGTGGTTCCGCAGGACGTCCCGCAGGCGCTGCCCTTCACCGTGGAGCAGGTCGTGCTCATGGGCCGTTATCCTCACGCCCCGCACCGCTTCTTCGAGACCGCGGCCGATGTCGCGGTCGCGCGCGCCGCCATGGACATCACCGGGGTCGCCGACCTGGCCCAGGCCCCCATGCAGAGCCTGAGCGGTGGCGAGCGCCAGCGCGTTGCGCTGGCGCGGGCCCTGGCTCAGGAGCCCCGGTTGCTGGTGCTGGACGAGCCCACCGCGCACCTCGACCTGCGCTATCAAGCGGAATGCGCGGCGCTGCTGCGCTCGGTCAATCGCCAGCGCGGCGTGAGCGTGCTCCTCGTGTCGCACGATCTCAACCTGGCCGCCGAGGTGTCCGACCGTCTGCTCCTCATGAGCGAGGGGCGCGTGGCCCGGCTCGGCCAGCCCGCCAGCGTGCTGGCGGAGGAGCTGCTGACGGCCGTCTACGGGTGCCCGGTGGTCGTCGACCGCCATGCCGTGACGGGGCGCCCGGTGGTGCAGGTGGCGTGGGCGCCGGCGCCCTCACGCGCCGGCCGCGAGGGGAGGTGAGCGGCGCGCTCTAGAGCCAATCGACATACCCCGAGGTGAGGGAAGCCGGTGAGGCCCGACCCCGGGCCGAGGCCGGCACGGTCCCGCCACTGTGAGTGGGGAGCGCCGTCCCGTTCCGCGCGCGCGGAGCCACTGTCGGACGTCACGTCGTCGAGGACGACGGAGGCGCGATGGGAAGGTGGGGCGGACGCGACGATCCACGAGTCAGGAGACCCGCCCGGGGAGCTGCTTCGAACCCCTTTCGCGGAAAAGGAGTGAAGCATGAAGCGCAGGGTGGGAGCCATCGTGATCGGACCCGTCGTGGCGGCGGCCCTGGCCATGCCGGCCCAGGGCCAGGAGGAGACGAAGCTGGAGCCGGTCGTCGTGACCGCCACCAAGATCGAGACGCCGTCGGAGCGCCTGGGCGCTGCCGTCACCGTCATCAGCGAGGACGACATCCGCGCCTATCGGTGGGAGACCGTCGGGGATGCGCTCCGGCACGTGCCCGGCGTCGACGTCCAGCGCTCGGGGACACTCGGCAAGACCACGACCCTCCGCATCCGGGGTGCCACACCCCAGCAGGTGCAGGTCCTGGTGGACGGCGTCCGGGCGAAGAGCCCGACCGCCGGCCTGGTCGAGCTGGCCGATATCGCCATCGACCAGATCGAGCGCATCGAGGTCGTGCGGGGGCCACAGTCCACCATCTACGGCGCCGACGCCATCGGTGGCGTCGTCAACATCATCACCAAGCGCGGCCGCGGTCCCTTCTCGAGCTACGCCTCCCTGGAGGCCGGCAACGACGACACCCATCGGGAGCGCGCCGGCTTCAGCGGCAGCGCGGGGATCTTCGATTACTCGCTGGGCGGCTCCTGGTTCGCCAGCCAGGGGCAATTGCCCAACGACGCCACCGAGCAGGGGGCCGTGAGCACCCGGCTCGGCCTGACCTTGCCTCGCGACGGCCACCTCGGGGTGAGCTCCCGCTACACCAGCACGGCGTCGGAGCTGCCCCTCGACGGGCTCACGCCGACGCCTCAGAGCCCGTTCTTCCTGCTCGATCCCAACGCCGACCAGGACAGCGACACCCTCACCCTGGCGCTGGAGTGGACCCACAAGCCCGTCGCCTGGTTCGAGGCGCGGGCCCGCTACGGCGTGTTCTGGAACTGGCTCACCTTCCGGGATCCGGCGACGCCGGAGGACGCGGCGGCCGGCAACCAGGACCTCCTCTTCGGCGCGACCCGCTCCCGGATCGACACCAACCGCCAGGAGGTCGAGGTCGTCACCGCCTGGCACGCCGGGAAGTGGAACACGCTGACGGTGGGCGGCGAGTACCAGACCGAATCCGGCACGATCGACTCGGTCAGCGGCGGCTTCGCGACGGAGCTCGACGAGCGCCTGCACACCACCTCGTGGTTCGTGCAGGACGAGCTGCGCCTGTTCGACCGGCTGATCCTGTCCGCCGGGCGCCGCTGGGACGATCACAGCAGCTTCGGCGACGTCGCCACCGACCGCGCCTCAGCCGTGCTCCTGATCCGCGAGACCGGCACCAAACTCCGGGGAACCTGGGGCGAGGGGTTCCGGGCGCCCACGATCAACGATCTGTTCTTTCCGGGCTTCGCCAACCCCGACCTGGAGCCCGAGCGCAGCGAGAGCTGGGACGCCGGCGTCGACCAGCGGTTGTGGCGTGACCGCGTCCGGCTCGGCGCCACCTACTTCCACAACCATTTCCGCAACCTGATCCAGCTCACGTTCGACGCATCGCAGTGCCCGCCCGGCAACCCGTTCGGCTGCCCGATCAACGTCGGTCGGGCCCGGACGGAGGGGCTCGAGGTCTCCGTCGCCGTCGACCTCCTCGACACGCTGACGCTGTCCGGGGGCTACACCTACACGGACACGGAGGATCTCGCCACGAACCGGCCGCTGCGCCGCTTTCCCCGCCATCGCTACACGGCTGGCCTCACCTGGGAGCCGGTCAACACGGTGAGCCTCTTCGCCGAGGCCCAGGTGGTGTCGAGCCAGTTCGAGCAGGAAGGCCTGCCGAGCAATCCTGGCCACCACCGCATCGACGTGGGGGGAGTCTGGCGGATCGCGCCCCGGCGGGGCACGGCCCCGGCACTCGACCTCACCGTGCGCGTGAACAACGTCACCGACGAGGATTACATGGAGGTGCTCGGCTTCCCGGCACCGGGCATCAACTTCCTCGCCGGGCTGCAGGCGCGCTACTGAGCTCGGGCGTGAGCCGACGACCGTTGCGCGGGCTGGTGACCTCGCTCCTGCTCCACGTCGTCCTGGTGACCGCTGCGTTGGCTGTGTTGCCGCGCAGCGAGCTGCTCCCTGCGCTCTTCGTCGACCTCACGGCGTCCGACGTGGGCGAGCGGCAGCCGACCGCGGCGATGTCCACGTCCGCGTCGAAGCCATCGCGCGCCCCTGCGGCAATCCGCCGGCAGAGCACGGCGTCGTCGTCGACGGTCCCGGTAGTGGAGGAGCGCCCGCAGGTCGCATCCGCGCCGCCCAGGGCGACGGTACCCGAGGCGCCTGTCCCGTCTTCGCCACCCGAGCCGCCCGCGCCCGAACGGCGCGAGCTCGAGCCTGTTCCGCAGCGAGCTCCGTTGCCCGCGCCGGAGCGTCCGCCGACTGGGCCAGAGGTCTCGCCGCCACCAGCGGCTCTGCCCGCCGCCGCGCCGGTGGAGCCGGAATTGGCGTCACGCAGCGTGGCGTCTGCCGACGCCGGCCCGGCACGCCAGGCCTCGCCAGCGCCGCCGGAGAGAGCGGGCGGCGATCCCGCTGCCGCCGCAGAGACCGCTGCCAGCGAAACCGCTGCCTCTCCAGCAAGCGACAGTGTGGCGGTCGGCCACGACCGCACCGGACGGGAGGCACACGATGACGCCAGTGATGCGAGTCCCTCGGAGCAGGGGCTGGCCCGGGGCTCTCCGACCGGCGAGGGCGGTGAAGCGCTGCCGGGCGTCTACAGAGACTATCTGGCCGGACTGCGTCAGCGCATCCACGAGGCGCTACGCTATCCGCCCGCAGCTCGCCGCCGCGGTCTCACCGGCGCCGTCACCATCGAGCTCACGGTCTTGCCGAGCGGAGTCATCAGCGACGTCAAGGTCGTGCACTCGTCGTCGCACTCGCTGCTCGACGATGCGGCCGTCGAAACGGTGCAAGAGCTGCGAGCGCAGCGGTTCCCCCCGAACGTGCCCGCCCGTCCGCTCCGTGTTCGCCTGCCAGTAGTCTTCCAGCTCGAGTGAGCAGAAGAGAATATCCGACAGATAGTTACGGCTCGTAGAGTGCTGAATAACTCAACCTCGTTCGGTGCGGCGTCAGCCATGCGCCCCTGGCCAGCGGAGCTCGCGCCGGTCGAGCAGGCCTCGCGGGCAGATGGGGCTCCGCCCGGACGAGGTGAGCGTGCTCCGTCCTGCGTGCCCGCAGAACGCGGCGAAGCCGGCGAAAACAAGCGGGCTTTTTTTTCGGCACGCCCGGGTGCCGCCGGTATCATGTGGCGTGATCGCCGCCACTGGCGGCGATTTTGGTTCTGGCGGGGGCGATGTCGAGGAGCATCACCGAGCGGTTGACCGAAGGAGTGAAGACGGCGCTCGCCGCAGCGGGGCTGCCCGAGCCGGACGCTTGCCTGTGGGAAGTGCCCCGCCAGGCCGAGCATGGCGACTACGCGACGAACACCGCGATGACGCTCGCCAGGGCGGCGCGGCGACCGCCCCGGCAGATCGCCGAGCAGATCGTCCGGCACTTCCCGCCGCTGTCCGAGGTCGAGCGGATCGAAGTCGCCGGCCCCGGGTTTCTCAACGTCGTGCTGGCGCCCGCGTGGTGCGCGGCTGCGCTCCGCGACATCCTGAGCCTCGGCGTGGGCTTCGTGCGGGGCGAGAGCTTCCGTGACCGGCGCGTGCGCCTGGAGTTCGTCTCGGCGAACCCGACCGGGCCGCTGGTCATCGTGAACGCGCGGGCCGCCGCCATCGGCGACGCGCTGGCGCGGCTGCTCCGGGCTCAGGGCGCGCGGGTGACGACCGAGTATTACGTGAACGACGCGGGCACGCAGTTCGAAGCCCTGGCGCGGTCGTTCGAGGCGCGGGTCCGGCAGGCGCTGGGCGAGGCGGCCCCGCTGCCCGAGAACGGCTATCCCGGCGAGTACCTCGTGGATCTGGCCGCCGACTATCTGCGCGAGGGCGGCGCCCCGCCCGCCGAGCTGCCGGCCGACCGGCGCGTGGAGCACCTGGGGCGCTGGGTGGTGGCCCGGATCGTCGAGCAGCAGCGGGCCGTCCTGCGCGCGTACGGCGTGGAGTTCGACTGCTGGACGTCCGAGCAGCGCGACGTGCGCGACCGCCACCTGTCCGAGAAGGCGCTCGACGAGCTGGCCTCCCGGGGCCTCACCCACGAGCACGAGGGCGCCCTGTGGTTCCGATCGCCCGAGTTCGGCGACGACAAGGACCGCGTGCTGCGGCGCTCCAACGGCGAGGTGACGTACTTCGCCGTCGACGTGGCGAACCACCACTACCTGAAGTTCCCGGGCGCCGACCGCGTGATCGACCTCTTCGGGCCCGACCACCACGGCTACGTGCCGAGGCTGCGGGCGGCCATGGAGGCCCTGGGCCATCCGCCCCAGGCCTTCGAGGTCCTGATCGTCCAGCTCGTGACGCTGCTGCGCGATGGCCAGCCGGTGCGCATGTCCAAGCGCCGGGGAGAGTTCGTCTTGATGGAGGAGCTGCTGGAGGAGGTCGGGCGCGATGCCGCCCGCTTCACGTTCCTGACCCGCCGTCACGACAGCCCGCTCGAGTTCGACCTCGCCGTCGCCACGCGCCAGTCCGCCGAGAATCCCGTCTACTACGTCCAGTACGCCCACGCCCGCATCCGCTCGATCGAAAAGCAGCTGGCCGAGCAGGGGATCCAGGTGCCGCCCTGGAGCGCGGTGGACCTCGAGGTCCTGCGCGCGGGCGAGGAGCTGGCCCTGATGAAGCGACTGGTGCAGCTGCCCGACGTCGTGGCCGGGGCGGCCCGCGCGCTGGAGCCCCACCGCGTCGCCTACTGGCTCTACGAGCTGGCCGGGCTCTTTCATCCGTACTACAAAGCTCACCGCGTGATCCAGGCCGACGAGCGGCTCATGTTCGCCCGACTAGCGCTCTGCACCGCCGTGGGCGAGGTGCTGCGCCATGGGCTCGAGCTGCTCGGCGTGAGCGCCCCGGAGAGCATGTGAGGCGGCGCGAGCCGACGTGGGGCAGCCAGACGGCGTCCGCCCTCGTCCTCGTCGGCTTCGTGGTCGTGGTCGGCTTCGTCTTCCTCGCCGGCGTGCTGGCGGGGCGTCACTGGCCGCGCCTGTTGCCGTCGCTGGGCGGTGTCCCCGCTCCGCGACCCGAGCCGGACACGCGCCGGGTGGCCCAACCCGAGCGGCCGCCCGCTCCGGTGCTCAGCTTCTACCAGGATCTGCGGGCGCCGCTGCCGCCGCAGCCGCTGCCGCCGCGGTCGCGGCCGCGACCATCCCCCCTGGCTGCGCCGGAGCCCGCCAGTCCCGAGACGCCCCGGCCGCCGGCGCGCGAGCGCGATCCCCTACCGGCGGTGGCGACCCGGCGAATGGCCGGGCCGGAGCTGCCCCGCCCGCGGTTCACCATCCAGGTCGCCGCCTTCCGCACACGCCCGCAGGCCGAGAACATGCGCCAGGCCCTCGTCAAGGGTGGCTACGACGCCTACGTCTCCGAGATCCAGGGGCCGAACGGGGCGCGCTATCGCGTGCGGGTCGGCACGTACCCCACGCGCGACAACGCCCAGGAGGCGGCCCGGCGCCTGGCCGCCGAGCGGCGGCTGACGACCTTCGTCACCGCTCGCTGAGCACGCGGGGGGTCGGCGCCCCAGCGACGGTACGCCCGGTGCTATAATTGAGCCCGCATGAATCAGGTCTACAAAAACCTCGCGCTCTGGATGGTGATCGGCCTCATCGTCATCCTCCTGTTCACCGTCTTCCAGGGCGCGCAGCAGAGCGGGCACGAGCAGCCCAATTTCTCGGAGTTCCTGCGCGCGGTCGAGCAAGGGCGGGTCGACTCCGTGGTCATCCGCGGCAACCTGGTGACCTATACCCTCAGGGATAGCAGCCAGACACACCGCACGTACATCGTCGACTACCCGGACCTGATCAAGATGCTCCGCGAGCGCGGCGTGCGAATCGCCGTGAAGCCTCCGGACTCCAATCCCTGGTATGCGATCTTTCTCCAGTGGGTGCCCATGCTGCTGTTCATCGGCGTGTGGATCTTCTTCATGCGCCAGATGCAGGGTGGCGGGGCCAAGGCGCTGTCCTTCGGCAAGGCCCGGGCCCGGCTGATCTCCGAGAAGCACAACAAGGTCACCTTCGCGGACGTGGCCGGGGTCGACGAGGCCAAGGAAGAGCTGCGCGAGATCATCGACTTCCTGAAGGATCCGCAGAAGTTCCAGAAGCTCGGGGGCAAGATCCCCAAGGGCGTTCTCCTCGTCGGCCCCCCGGGCACCGGCAAGACGCTCCTGGCCAAGGCCATCGCCGGCGAAGCCAACGTGCCGTTCTTCTCGATCTCCGGGTCGGATTTCGTGGAGATGTTCGTGGGGGTCGGCGCCTCACGGGTGCGCGACCTGTTCGAGCAGGGCAAGAAGCACGCGCCCTGCATCATCTTCATGGACGAGATCGACGCCGTGGGCCGGCACCGCGGGGCGGGCCTGGGCGGCGGCCACGACGAGCGCGAGCAGACGCTCAACCAGCTCCTCGTCGAGATGGACGGCTTCGAGACCAACGAGGGCGTCATCCTGATCGCGGCCACCAACCGTCCCGACGTGCTGGACCCGGCGCTCCTGCGCCCCGGGCGCTTCGATCGGCAGGTCGTGGTGCCGCGGCCGGACGTGAAGGGTCGCGAGGAGATCCTGCGGGTTCATGCCCGGCGCATCCCGCTGGCGCCCGATGTGGAGCTCAAGGTCCTGGCCCGCGGCAGCCCGGGGTTCTCCGGCGCCGATCTCGCCAACCTGGTCAACGAGGCGGCCCTGCTGGCCGCTCGTCAGAACAAGAAGTTCGTCGAGATGCTCGACTTCGAGAACGCCAAAGACAAGGTTCTGATGGGAGTGGAGCGCCGCTCCATGATCATCAGCGACACCGAGAAGCGCACGATCGCCTACCACGAGGCCGGTCACGCGCTGGTCGCCGATTTCCTGCCCGGCACGGATCCCGTGCACAAGGTCACCATCATCCCGCGCGGGCGGGCCCTGGGCCTCACCCAGCAGCTGCCGCTCGACGACAAGTACAACTACTCGCGGGAGTACCTCATCAACCGGATCACCATCCTGCTCGGCGGCCGCGCGGCCGAGGAGATCGTGCTCAACCAGCAGACCACGGGCGCCGGCGACGATTTGGAGAAGGCCACCGAGATGGCCCGCAAGATGGTGTGCGAGTGGGGGATGTCCGACCGCCTCGGGCCGCTGACCTTCGGCAAGAACGAGGAGCACATCTTCCTGGGCCGCGAGGTCGCCCGGCAGAAGGACTACAGCGAGGACACCGCCCTGATGATCGATGCCGAGATCAAGCGGATCGTCGTGGACTGCGCCGTCCGGGCCCGGCAGATCCTCGAGGAGAACATCGAGAAGCTCCACGCCCTGGCCCGCGCGCTCCTCGAGCGGGAGTCGCTGGACGGTGAGGAGATCGCGCGCATCCTCCGCACGCGACCGTTCTCGGAGGCTCCCGCCCCGGCCTGATCACGGTCGTCGAGGCGGGGTGAGCGGGGACTCGTGCTCGACCACGCTGCCCGACACCACGCTGCGCCTGTCCGGGGGCCACGATGGATGCCCGGAATCGACACGACACCCAGAAGATACGGGTCTCACACGAGTCCCCGCTCACCCCGCCTCGACGCCCTGAGCTCGGCGGCCCCTGATGCTCCTTACCGCCGCGCGCCCCGGATCGCGTGAGCACTTCGGGCGTGGCCTGGCTGGCTGGTGTGCCCGTCGGTGGCGAGCATCCCGTGGTCATCATGGGCGTGCTCAACGTCAGCCCGGAATCCTTTTACGGGGGGTCGATCCGGCGCGGCCGGGACGAGCTCGTCCGTGCCGCCGGCGACATGGTGCGGGCGGGGGCCGCGCTGATCGACGTGGGCGCCCGCTCGACGGCCCCCTATCTCCCCGACACGCTCGGCGAAGCCGAGGAGCGCGAGCGGCTGGCTCGCGCCATCGAGGCCGTCGCGCCCGCGGTACCCGTCCCGGTGTCCGCGGACACCGCTCGAGCCGGGCCGGCGGCCGCGGCGCTAGACGCGGGCGCCCGGGTCATCAACGACGTGAGCGGCCTGCGCGACCCCCGAATGGGGGCGCTCCTCCGCGCGCGCGGCGCCGCGGTCATCCTGATGGCGTCCCCCGAGCGCCCCGGGCGCGGGCCTTCCTCTTCCATCGACACGCCAGGGCCCGGCGTTGATCCCGTGGCCCGGGTCGCGCGACTGCTCGAGCAAGCGCTGGCCCGGGCCCGCGCCACGGGCATCCCGGAAGACGACGTCGTGCTCGATCCCGGCATCGGGTTCTTCCGCGGGGAAGCGGTGTCCTGGCACGAGTGGGACGTTCACGTCCTGGCCGGCCTGTCCGGGCTGAGCGCCCTCGGGCGTCCCCTGGGTCTCGCCGTGTCCCGTAAGTCATTTCTGGGCGCTATCACGGGGCGGGAGGAGCCGGCCCGCCGGCTGGCCGGCTCGCTGGCGGCGACCGCCGTGGCGGTGCTGGAGGGGGCGGCCCTCATCAGGACCCACGACGTCGCCGAGACCGTGGACGCCGTCAGGGTGGCCGAACGGGTGCGCCGGGCGCGGCTCGCCGCAACATCCTGAGGCCGTTCGCGGTCCTCGTCTTACAATCAGAATCGAGGAAGGTCCGGGTCACCCCATGAGCCGTCTCTTCGGGACCGACGGGATCCGAGGTGTCGCCAACGAGCCGCCCCTGACCCCCGAGCTGGCCTATCGCGTGGGCCGCCAGCTGGTGGCGACGCTGCTGGTCGAGCGACAAGTGAGCCACGTGCGTCTGGTCATCGGCCGCGACACGCGCCGGTCCGGGCCGCTGCTGGAGGCGGCGCTGGCCGCCGGAGTGCTCAGTGCCGGGGGCGACTGCTTCGCCGTGGGCGTCATGCCGACGCCCGCCATCGCGCTGCTCACCCGGGGCCTGGACGCGGACGGTGGAATCGTGCTCTCGGCCTCCCACAACCCGTTCCAGGACAACGGGATCAAGCTGTTCTCCTCGGAGGGCACCAAGTTCCCCGACGCCTGGGAGGAGGCGATCGAGACCGGGCTCGACGGGCCGGACCGGGCGCCACGCGCCAGCGGTGGGGAAATCGGGCGCCACGTCACCTACGGCCGTGCCGAGGCGTACTACGTGGATTTTCTCTGCCGGGCCTTCCCCCTGGACCTGGGGGGGATGACCGTCGCCCTGGACTGCGCCCACGGCGCCACGTACCGCGTGGCGCCGCGCATCTTCCGTCGTCTGGGCGCCAAGGTGGTCGCCATCGGCGCTCGGCCAGACGGCACGAACATCAACGCCAGATCGGGAGCCCTGCACCCGGAAACGCTCCAGCGCAAGGTGCGCGCAGTGGGGGCGAGCGTCGGGTTCGCGTTCGACGGCGACGGCGACCGCCTGATGTCCGTCGACGATCGCGGCGAGATTCGTGACGGCGATTTCGTCCTCGCCATCGCCGGCCGGCACCTCGCCGCGCGTGGACGCCTGAAGGGCAACGTGGTCGTCACCACGGTCATGGCCAACCTCGGTCTCGACGAGGCGCTACGCGCGGCGGGCATCGCGGTCGTGAAGACTCAGGTCGGCGACCGCTACGTGGCCGAGGAGATGCAGCGCCGGGGCGCCAACCTGGGCGGCGAGCAGTCGGGACACCTGCTCTTTCTCGACTACGCTCCGGTCGGTGACGGTATCCTCTCCGCCCTGGCGCTGTTGACCGTCATGCGCGAGACCGGGCTGTCCCTGGCGTCGTTGTCCGAGTGCCTGCGCAAGTATCCCCAGGTTCTCGTCAACGTGCCCGTGCGAGCCAAGCCCCCGATGGAAACCGTGGCCGGGCTGGAGGACCGGTTGCGCGCGTTCGAGGCGGAGATGAACGGCGACGGCCGTATCCTCATCCGCTACTCCGGCACCGAGGCGCTGGCCCGCGTGATGATCGAAGGTGCGGACGGCGATCGCATCCGGGCCATGGCCGACGAGCTCGCCGGCCTGATCCGCGCGCACATCGGCGTCGCGTGAGCGTCAAGGGCATCGGCGTCGATCTGGTGCACACGCCGCGGTTGCGCGCCGTGATCGAGCGGTGGCAGGAGCGCTTCCTGACTCGGGTCTTCACCGACGACGAGATCGCCTACTGCCGGGCGCGCCGGGATCCCGTGCCCCACTTCGCCGCGCGCTTCGCCGCCAAAGAGGCAGGACTCAAGGCGCTGGGCACGGGATTGCGCCTGGGCATCCGCTGGCGTGAGCTGGAGGTCCGGCGGGAACGTGGGCAGGCCCCGGTGCTCGTGCTGTCGGGACGCTCACGCGAGATCGGCCGGGCTCGTGGCGGTGACCGCATGCTCCTGGCCCTCACGCACGACGGCGACTACGCCATGGCCCAGGCGGTACTCCTCTCGGAGGGGGCCTCGACGGCCCCCTCCGAATCCTCCCCCAGGACCGGAGGCGCCGGTGGAGCCGGCGCTCGAGCGGCGCCTGGTCCCGACGCGAGGTAGCGGCGGTGCTGCCGGTGTTTACGGCGGAGGAGATGCGGCGGCTGGACCGGCGCGCCATCGCCGAGCTGGGCATCCCCAGCGCGGTCCTGATGGAGAACGCCGGCCGCGGGGCAGGGCGGGCGATCCTCGCCGTCGCGCCGGCGCTCGGTGTCGGCCGCCGGGCGCGTGTCGCCGTCGTCTGCGGCAAGGGAGGTAACGCCGGCGACGGCTTCGTCGTCGCCCGCTGGCTCAAGGCTCGGGGCCTGAGGCCTGAGGTCTGGCTCGCCTTCCCTCCCGACGAGATCGCCGGCGATGCCGCGCTGAAGCTGACTGCGCTCCGCCGCAGCGGCGGGCGGCCCGCCCTGGTGACGGACGTGGCCCGCCTCGTCGACGCCTTGCGTGGCGTCGATCTCGTCGTCGATGCGTTGCTCGGCACCGGGGCGCGGGGGGCGCCCGAGGCGCCGATCGCGGCCATCATCGGGGCGATGAACGCCGCCGGTCGTCCGATCGTCGCCCTCGACGTGCCCTCCGGTCTGCCGGCCGACGGCGGGCCGCCGGCGGGGCCCGCGGTCCGGGCTACGCTCACCGTCACCTTCGCCGGGCTCAAGCAGGGACTGGTGACCGGGCCGGGCGTGGACTTCGCAGGCCGGGTTGAGGTCGTCGACATCGGCGTTCCGGCGGCCGAGGTGGGCCGAGGCGTCTCGACCTTCCTGCTCGAGGCCAGCGACGTGGCGCGACAGCTGCCGCCGCGTTCCCGCTCGGCTCACAAGGGCACGCTGGGCCATGTCCTCATCGTCGCCGGCTCGCTCGGCAAGACGGGAGCGGCGGCGCTGGCCGCTGGCGGGGCGCTCCGCAGCGGCGCCGGGCTGGTCACCGTCGCCACCGCGGCGAGCCAGCAGCCGGTGGTCGCGGGGCTGGTGCTGGAGGCGATGACCGCGGCGCTGCCCGAGACGGCGGCACACTCGGTAGCGCTCAAAGCCGTCGATGCCATCGCCGAGCTGGCGGCCGGACGCGATGCGGTGGCGATCGGCCCTGGCCTCGGTCTCGATGCCGACACCCAGGCCCTGGCCCGCGAGCTCGTGCGGACGCTGACGATCCCGGTCGTGGTCGACGCCGATGCCCTCACCGCGCTCGCCGGTCACCTGGACGCCCTCGACACTGCCCCGGCCGCGCGTTGTCTCACTCCGCACCCGGGGGAGATGGCCCGCCTGCTGGGCGCGACGGTGACGGAGGTGGAACGTGACCGTGTCGGCGTCGCCCGGCGCCTGGCGAGCGAGCATCGCGCCTGGGTCGTCCTCAAAGGCGCGGGCAGTCTGGTCGCGGCGCCGTCCGGCGAGGTCTACATCAATCCCACCGGAAACCCCGGCATGGCGAGCGGCGGCACCGGCGACGTGCTGACGGGAATGGCCGGCGCCCTCCTGGCCCGCGGCCTGCCCCCGGTGGCGGCGCTGCAGACGGCCGTGTACGTGCACGGGCGCGCTGGCGACCTGGCCGCAGCCCGGCTGGGCCAGGAGGCCCTCATCGCCGGCGATCTCGTCACGGCGCTGCCCGAAGCGCTCGTCGAACTGCAGTCCCGGCATGCCGGTTGAGCGCATCCTCACCGAGAGCCCGGGAGAGACAGAAGCGGTGGGGGAACGCCTCGGACAGTCGCTTCAGCCTGGCGACGTCGTCGCGCTGACCGGTGAGCTGGGAGCCGGCAAGACCTGTTTCGTCCAGGGCCTGGCGCGCGGACTCGGCGTGCGCACCCAGGCCACGAGCCCGACCTTCGTGCTCATCAACGAGTACCGTGGTCGCGTGCCCGTCCATCACGTCGACGCGTTTCGAACGGTGAGCCTCAGCGAGCTGATGGATCTGGGATTGCCCGAGCTCTTCGGCGAGGAGGGGGTGACGGTCATCGAGTGGGCCGACCGGCTCGCCCCGCTGCTGCCCGCCCGCACGATTCACGTGGAGATCGCCGGCGTGGGCGACGAGCCGCGACAGATCACCGTGCGCCGGCCCTCCGTATCGAACGCGCGACATTGACGCGCCCCCCGGGCTGCGGCTACCAGAGAGCATGGCGCTCGAGCGGTGGCCGACGGGGGAGCGGCCGCGCGAGCGGTTACGCTGCCAGGGGTTGACGGCGCTGGCCGACGCCGAGCTGCTGGCGCTGCAGCTGGGGTCGGGAGCCCCGGGGCAGAGCGCCGTCGATGTCGCCCGGGAGCTGCTGGCGACGTATGGATCCCTCGCCGAGATCGGCGCCCGCGAGGTCAGCGAGCTGGCCCGCCAGCGCGGCGTGGGGCCCGCCAAGGCCGCGCGGCTCGCCGCCGCCTTCGAGATGACGCGGCGGCTGCGGGCGCGTCCCCCCGGCGTTCGGGTCGTCCTGGCCGCCCCCGCCGCGGTGTTCGCCGCGTTCGCCCCGCTCATGGAGGATCTCAAGCGCGAGGTGTTCCGGGTAGCCCTGCTCGACGCCAAGAACGGCCTGCTGCGGGACTGCGTGATATCCGAGGGCACGGTCTCGGCGAGCTATGTGCATCCGCGCGAGGTGTTCAAGCCGGCGATCCTGGAATCGGCGGCCTCGGTGATCCTCCTGCACAATCACCCCAGCGGCGATCCCACGCCGAGCCGCGAGGATGTCCGGCTCACCCGGCAACTCGTGGAGTGCGCCCGGCTGCTCGATCTCCGGCTGCACGACCACGTCATCGTCGGCCGGGGGCGGTTCGTGAGCTTCGCCGAGCAGGGTATGATTTGAATCGGAGAGGGCGATACACAGGCGCGCCTGTTGGGCGCGACGGCCCCCTCCGAGGCCTCCCCCAGAAAAACGGGCGCCGGCAAAGCCGGCGCTCGAATAGGAGCGACCTCCACATGGCGATCAAGGTGGAGCGGGTAGGGCACGTGGTGCTGAAGGTCAGCGACTTGGAGCGGGCGGTGGCGTTCTATCGGGATGTGCTGGGGCTCCGGGAAGTCGCCAGGGGCACGTTCGGGGCGCCCATGGTCTTCTTCTCCACCACGGGCGACAACCACCACGATCTCGCGCTGCTCGAGGTGGGCCCGACGGCGCCGCGTCCCGGCGCGCAGGCCGTGGGGCTCTACCACGTCGCCCTGAAGATCGGCGACAGCCTGGACGCGCTCCGGGCCGCCCGGGCCCATCTCGAGGCCCACGGGATCACCAGGTTGGCTCTGGTGGATCACCGCGTCAGCCAGTCGATCTATCTCAACGATCCCGACGGCAACGGCCTCGAGCTCTACGTCGACGCCGACCCCGCGGTGTGGCGGACGAACCCGGCCGCCGTGGCCACCGTCGGGCCGCTGCAGCTCTGACCCTCAGCTCTTCGCCAGCTTCTCGATCTCCTTGCGAGGCAGCGTCTGGAGCCGCGACAGAAGTGTCTTGACCTTGCGCTCGGAGGCGTGGTCAGCGAGGATCAGCTTCTTGGAGCGCGTGCCGTTCACGATGTAGGCGACCCAGTCATCGAGGCTCGGCGTGCCACGCCAGGCGATGGTCACCCCACTGAGTCGCATGCGCCGACGACCTTCTACCTTCGCGAGAGGCTTGCGGTTGCTCTCCATCGGTGCTGTTCCTCTTCTGCCGCCTGCGGTGTGCACCGCCGCGCGCCACGACACGGCTCGTTCAAAAGCCCGCTCAAGGTACGAGGGCCGCTCGCGCAGTGTCAAGGTCTCGTTTGCCCGCGTGAAATCGGGCGCGCCGCGCTCGGGCCTCGCTCGCTGTCGCGTGGGGACGGCGAAAAGCGGAGGCGCCGACGACGGTGGACGAGCAGTCCGTCACTTTTTCGCGCCCTGCCCGCCAGAGCGCGCTGAGACGGGCGATTCTTCGTTCTGTGGATACCTGTGGACATGTGGACAACCGGTGAGTAACCCGGGCACGTCAGCGGCGTGCGAGTAGCGACTGCAAGATCTCGCGTGCCAGCCCAGGACCCCGGGTAACGAAACCCGTGAAGTATCCGACGGCGGTCGCGCCGGCGTCGAGCAGCTGGAGCGCCTTGTCGGCCGAGTCGACGCCGCCGGTGGCGATGAGATCCAGCGCGTTCCCGAAACGGGCCCGCGTGCGGCGGACGTTCTCCAGCGTGGCGGGAAAGATTTCCGGACCCGACAGGCCGCCGGCGCCCTGGGACAGCCGCGGTTCGGGCACGCGGCGTGCGTTGCCATAGTTGATAACGGGCACGCCGGCCTTGAGGACGGCCGGGATGATCTCGCGCTCGTTGGCGTCGGCGAAGTCCGGCGAGAGCTTCACGGTGAGCGGTACCGCGATGGCCGCGCGCACGCGGTTCAGCAACCCGGCGAGCTCGTCGGGGCGGGTGCTCCATGTGTAGACCAGCGCGGTGTTCGGCGAGGAGATGTTGAGCTCGATGAGGTCGGCGAACGGGGCCAGCTCCCGGGCCAGGTCAAGGTAGTCCTCGGCGGTTTCCCCGGCCACACTGACGATGAGAGGAACCCGATGGGGGAGCCCAGGGAGGGTCGCGCGGAACGCATCGAGGCCGGGATTGTGGAAGCCGTTGCAGTTGACGAACCCGACGCCGGCGGCCGTGCGCACCCGAACGAGGTTCGGCGGGGGGTGGCCGGGTCGCGGCCGCCGGGTGATGCTCTTGGTGGTGACGGCGCCGAACCCCAGGCCCATGGCCCGCTCGAGGATTTGCCCGTCGTAGTACATGGCGGCGAGGATCAGCGGGTTGGGGAGCCGCACGCCGCCCAACGTGATGGCCAGGCGGGGATCGTCGAGCCGGAACGCGCCGAGCCGATCGAGGGGCAGCCAGCGCAGGCCGGCCTGGCCCGCCGCGACGGCCGCCCGCTCCGGCAGCCGGCCGAGCACGCCGCCGTACAGGGCCCGGTACAGGAGCGTCAGGGCGCGCGTCATCGGCGTGCTCCGCACCTTAGCACAACGCAGCGCTTGACGATCGACGGATCGGGCATTTACGTTAGGAAAGCTTGAGTCCCAGCTTTCGCTCCGTGCTGAGTGGTGGTCGGCCGAAAGCGCTCGGTCAGGTGGCCCTGGTCGCGCTCCTCTTCACGGCAGCCTGTGCGACCTCGGGCACGGGCAACGTACCCGCCGCCGACGGCCGGCAGGTCGTCACGACCGACTTCGCCTTCGCTCGAGACACGTTCACCTTCCGCAACGAGATCCGGTCACGTCACCCCGATGTGGAGGATCTGTACGCGAACTACTGTTTCGTCCTCGCCCGGGGCGTGCGGCAGTTCTTCCTCTTCGCCCGCTTCGATCCCTCGGCGCCGAAGCTCGCCTCGGCGGCCTACGCCGAGCGCGTGCGCGAGGTGGCGGCGCACCCGCCCTGGCACGCCCCGCTCCCTCGCGACGAGCGGATCGTGATTCCCGGCTACGCCAGCCTCCGCGAGTTCTCCCGCGCCGAAGAGGCGGCCGTGAAGACCGGCCTGGGCGGGCCCTTCTGGACGTGGCTGCACTGGACCAACTGGCGGGTGACGTTTCCGGTGACGCGTGGCCAGCAGGCGCGCGTCGCCCGCGAGATCTTGCAGGAGCTGGAGCGAGGCCGGATGGTGCAGCTGCTGATCACCAACCTGCCGAGCTGGGAGCTCAACCACACCGTGGTGACGTACGCCTACCGCCGGGCCGGCCCCAACGTCGAGCTCACGGTCTGGGATCCCAACAATCCCGATGGGCCCGGTCTGATCACGTTCGACGCCACGCAACGCCGGTTCTGGGCGACCGACGTCTACGACACGAGGCCCGGCCCCATCCGGGTCTTTCGCATGTACTACTCGTGGCTGCTGTGAGCAGCCGCCAGCGCCCGACGGCTGAGCCCGTCGTCGTGGTGGCGGCCGGCGTGGTGACGCCGATCGGCACCGATCTCGACGCGTTCTGGTCCGGTCTCGTGACCGGCAGCGACGGCATCTCGGTGATCGAGCGCTTCCCGGTCGCCGATCTGCGCGTGGCCCGGGGTGGGGAGATCAAGAAGCTGCCCCTGCCGGGCGGGGGACCGGACGGAGCATGTCGGGCGACGCTCCTGCTGGAGGCGGCGGCCCGCGATCTGCTGGCTCGCGTCAGCTTGCTGGCGCCGCCGGAGCGGCGGGCCGTGGTGCTGGGCACTGCGCTGGGCGGTGTGGAGGAGCTGGATCGGGCCATCGCGGGCGACGCCGGCCTCCGCCGGGCAGCGGGCGGCCTCTACGATGCCCCGACCCTGGCCCTGGCGCGCCGCCTCGGCGCGCGCGGCCCCGCGCTCACCGTCTCGACGGCGTGCGCGTCGGGGGCGACCGCCCTGGGCCTGGGCGCCGACCTCTTGCGCGACGATCGCGCCGATCTCGTGGTGGCCGGAGGGTACGACGTGCTCTGCCGCTTCGTCATGCGGGGCTTCGATGCGCTGCGCTCGCTGACCCGGGAGCGGGTGCGTCCGTTCGACCGGCGGCGGAGCGGGCTTCTGCTCGGCGAGGCGGCCGCCCTCGTGCTGCTGGCCCGGGAGGCCGACGCGCCCGCCCCGCGGCTGGGGCGTCTGCTCGGCCACGCCAGCACCAGCGACGGCGCCCACATCGCGGCGCCGGATCCGAGCGGCCGCGGACTCGAAGCCGCCATCAGGAGCGCCATGAAGCAGGCGGCCGTGACGGCGGGCGACATCGACTTCGTGAGCGCCCACGGCACGGCGACACCGCTGAACGACCCCATCGAGACGGCCGTGCTCAAGCGGGTGCTGGGCGCGCGCGCCCGGGCCATTCCCGTCAACTCCATCAAAGGAGGGCTCGGCCATACCATGGGCGCCGCCGCCACCCTGGAGGCCGTCATGTGTCTGCTGGCGTCGCGACACGCGGTGATTCCGCCCACGCTCGGCTTCGAGGAGCCCGACCCCGAGTGCGACCTCGACTACGTGCCTCGCCAGCCACGGCCCGCGCGGCCGGTGGTGAGCCTCAGCACCTCCGCGGGCTTCGGCGGGTGTAACGCGGCGCTCGTCCTGGAGGGCGCGGCGCCGTGAAGCTCGCCGCGGTGGGCGTGCTGACGGGCTGGGGCGCCGGGCTCGCGGCCTTCCCCGCCGATGCCCGGGAGGCGGCCGGCGATCGGCCGGTCGTGCCGCTGGCCGACCCGCTGCTGGCCGGAGAGCGTTTTCGCCGCGCCACCCGCGAGTGCCTGCTGGGCGTCGCGGCGGTCATGGAGCTGTTGAAGCGCGCCGGCATGGCCGGCCAGGCCATCCGGGGCTGCGACAGCGCCCTCGTCTACGTGACCGCCGGCGGCTATGGCGCCTCGAACCGCGCCTTCATCGAGGCCGGCTCGCGACCTGGCCGGGGAGCGCTCCACTTCCCGTACACGGCGCCGAGCGCCGTGCCGGCAGAGGTGGCCATCGAGTTCGGGCTGACCGGCCCCTACGTCATCCTGGTCGGCGGCGCCACGGCCACGCTGGATGCGCTCTGGCAGGCCGAGCGCCTGCTCGCCGAGGGCGCGTGTCGCCGGGCGCTCGTCGTGGCCGTCGAGACGTTCGCCGAATGCGCCGACCTCTACCGTCGCGCCCGCTGGCTCGTGAGCCGGCCCCTCGTGGAGGCTGCCGTCGCGGCGTTGTTCCTGCCCGGCGAGCCGGCCTCGACGGTCCAGCCAGCCGTCGAACCGGCGGCGCTGGAGCGACTGGCCCGGAAGCGGGCCGGCGAGACCCTGGCCTGCGCCCCGCTGATCCAGTTGGCGCTGGCGCAGGAGTTAGGCGAAGATGCCGGTGACCTCACCGGCATCTGGCGCGGGCGGCGCGCCGCGCTCGTCGCCCGCCGGGGAGCCGGCCCGGGCCGCCGCCGTCCGGACCAGATCGTCTGCGCTGCCGTTGCTCCGGCGGCGCGCTAGAAGGGGGCCATGGAACCGCGGGACGTGCTGGAAGACCTCAGGGGCATATTCGTGAGCCGGCTCAAGTTCGAGCCGCGCCGGGTGGCCGACATCGGACCCGAGACCGCGTTGCCCAAGGGCATAGAGGGTTCGATCGGCCTCGACTCGCTGGACTTCATCGAGCTGGGGTTGGCCATCGAGGATCGCTTCGGCGTCGTGGTCGACGAGTCCCAGGACGACCTCGCCGAGCACTTCGCGACGTTCGGGACCCTGTGTCGCTTCATCGTGGAGCGGGCCAAGCCGGCATGAAACGCGTCGTCGTCACCGGCGTCGGCGCCGTCAGCCCGTTCGGTCCGGGCGTCAAGGGTTACTGGGACGGGGTTCGCAGCGGCGTCTGCGCCATCCGGCCGGTCACGCTGATCGACGTCGACGGGCTCCGCTGCCGGATCGCCGCCGAGGTCCCGGAGCCGGTCCTGGCCTCGGCGCGACGGTCACGCGCCGATCGCCTGGCGCTGCAGGCGGCGCGCGAGGCCGCCGAGGATGCGGGTCTGGGCGGCGACGAGCGCGGGCAGGCCGGGCTCGTCGTCGGCGCGGTCGGCGGCGGCATGCTCGAGGTCGAGCCGTGGTACTGGCGAGTGGGCGAGGCCGACGGACGTGGCCTGCCCCGCGCGGCGCTCCGGGCGATCCTACCCTCGTCGCACGCCGACGTGATCGGTCATGCCCTCGGGCTGGGCGGCCCCCGTGAGACGCTGGTGACCGCCTGCAGCTCCGGCGCGGCCTCCATCGCGGTGGCCGCGGAGCTGATCCTGGACGGCGTCACGCCGGTGGCGCTGGCCGGGGGGGCGGACGCCCTGACCCGTATCTGCTATCTCGGCTTCAACGCCCTGAAGCTGCTCGACCCCGAGCCCTGCCGCCCGTTCGACCGGGAACGCCGGGGAATGTCGATCGGCGAAGGCGCGGCCTTCCTCGTCCTCGAAGACGCCGAGCACGCGCGGGCCCGCGGGGCGCGCGCGTACGCGGAGCTGGCCGGCTGCGGCATGACCTCGGACGCCTTTCACGTCACCTCGCCCGATCCCGGCGGTGACGGCATGGTGCGCGCCATGCGCGCGGCGCTGGCCGCGGCGGGCCTGCCGCCCGCGGCGGTCGGCTACTGCAATGCGCACGGCACCGGGACCCTGCAGAACGATCGCATCGAGGCGCGCGCGCTGCGGCAGGTCTTCGGCGACGGCGGGCTGCTGGTGAGCTCGACGAAGTCGATGATCGGCCACACGATGGCTGCCGCCGGCAGCCTGGAGGCGCTGGCCACGATCCTGGCGCTCGGCCACGAGACCGTGCCGCCCACGGCGAGCCTTCGCACTCCGGATGCCGACGTGCCCTTCGACTGCGTGGCGGGCCAGGCCCGCGAGGCTCCGCTGGAGTACGCCATCTCGAACTCGTTCGGCTTCGGCGGCCAGAACGTCACGTTACTGTTCCGGCGAGCATGAGCATCCCGGTCGTCATCACCGGCGTGGGCGTGGTCCACGCTAGCGCCATCGGCGGCGCCGACGCGCTGGCCGGCGCCCTGTCGGCGACGGCGCCGGACCTGCGGCCGATCGACGCTCTTCCCGAGGATCTGATCGACGAGACCGAGCTGCGGCGGCTCTCGCGCGTGTGCCAGCTCGCCGTGGCGGCCGGACGGCTGGCCGTCGCCGATGCCGGCGTGGAGCCGGGTGCCGCGCTGGGCCTGATCGTCGGGACGGAGTTCGGTGACTTCTCCTCCACGCGAGCCTTCGCCGACGGCTTCTTGAAGGCGGGCCCCGCAGGCTTGTCGGCCCTGCAGTTTCCCAACACGGTCATGAACACGATGGCCGCCGCGACGACGATCGCGCTGACGGCGCGATCGTCCTCGCTCACGCTCAACGCCCGTGTCGTCGCGGGCGAGCTCGCGCTGGCCCGGGCCGCCGCGGCCATCGCTGCCGGTCGGGCCCGGACGCTGATCGCCGGCGGCGTGGATCAGGTGGAGCCCCTCGTCGCCGAGGCGCTGCCCGCCCTCGGCGAGCCGGCGGTGGAGGGGGAGGGCGCCACGTTTCTGGTCCTGGAATCCGGCGACTCGGCGCGGGCACGGGGTGCGCGCGTGCTGGCCCGGATCGCCGGCACGGCTTCGCGCGCGCTCGCCGCACGTCCGCACGGTGTCGGCCGTCACGACGGCTCCCGCGCCATTCCGGCTGCGCTCCAGGCCGCCGGTCTGGATGCCGGGGCCATCGGCTGGGTGTACGACTCGGCCTCGGGCGACGCAGTCCGAGACGCCTGGCAAGCGCGGCTGCTCGCCCGGGCGCTGGCGCCGGCCGAGCCGCTGCGGGCGAGCCTGCGTTCCCGGCTGGGGGCTCATGCCGGCGTGAGCGCGATGGGGCTCGCCGCGGCGGCGTGGACGACCGGGTCCGGTCATCTGCCGTGGCGCGGAGCTGCTGCTCGCGGTCCCGGCCTCGTCTACGGCCTCGCCCGAGGCGGCACCGAGGTCGCGCTGGTCGTCCGGTGACCGTCTGGATCGCGATCCCCGTGTTCAACGAGGCCGGCACGGTGGGCGAGGTCGTGCGCGCGGCCCGGCGGCACGCGCCCGTGCTGGTCGTCGACGACGGCTCGAGCGACGACAGCGGCCGGGTGGCGACGGCGGCGGGCGCCGAGGTCATTCGCCATTCGCGTCGCCTGGGCAAGGGGCCGGCGCTGCGCACGGCCCTCACCGCCGCCCGCCACCGGGGTGCCTCTCACCTCGTCACGCTGGACGGTGATGGCCAGCACGCCCCGGACGACGTGCCGGTGCTGCTGGCGGCGGCCCGGCAGGCGCCCGGCGCCATCATCGTGGGCACCCGCGTGGGATCCGACGGACAGGCCCCGGGCCTGCCGGTGGACCGTCTCAACGCCATTCGTCTGGCGGGGTTCTTCGTGAACTGGTCCAGCGGGCTCAGCCTGGGCGACACCCAGTCTGGATTCCGCGTGTACCCGGTGAGCGCCCTGGACGGCATGGCTCTCCGGCGCGGCGGCTTCGTCCTCGAGACGGAAGCGCTGGTGACTGCGGCCACCCGCGGGATACCGGTCCACGAGGTGCCGATCACAGTGATCCCCCGGGCGGCCCGGCGCAGTCGCTTCCGCCCGGTGGCCGACGGAGTGGCGATCGGCTCGTATCTCGCCGGGCGAACGCTGCGGCGCTGGGCTGCCGAGGCGCGGGCGGCCGTCGTGGAGGTGGCCGCGGTGCTCAGCCGCGACCGCCGCCGCGCTCGTCATGCCGACATGCTGCAGGCCGGAGCCGCACGCGCCGACTCCTTCGCCGGTTGGGGCGTGGCCATCAGCGCGGTCGCCGCCTCCCACGCCAGCGCTCGCCTGACGTACTGGTGGGCTCATCCCCGCCGGCGCCGCGCGACCGCGGCCGCCGGCGCGATCCTGACGCTGCCGGTGGTGCTCGCTCTGACGATCACCCAGGTCGTGGCCGGACGCTTCTTGCCGGACCTCGTGACACCCCTGGTCGATCGCGTGTTCTCTCAGGCCCGGCTCGGCGCTGCCCAGCCGCCAGGCCGGCCACGCCAGCGGCCTGACGGGACGGGCGCGACCGTCGCTACGCTGCCATGAACGCGGCCGAGACCTTCGACGTCGTGGTGGTGGGAGGCGGTCCCGGTGGCTCCACGACGGCCAGCTTCCTGGCCGACGGGGGTTTGCGCGTGGCGCTCTTCGAGCGCGAGGTCTTTCCGCGCTTCCACGTCGGAGAGTCGCTCATGCCGGCCGCCATGTGGGTGCTGGAGCGGATGGGCGCGCGTCAGGCCGTGGAGTCGGCGGGGTTCCAGATCAAGTACGGGGCGACCTTCGTCGATACCGAGGAGGAGCGGGAGGCGAGCTTCTTCTTCCTCACCGGCCAGGCCTGGCCGAGCTACACCTATCAGGTGCCCCGGGCGGAGTTCGACACCCTGCTCCTCGACCACGCGCGCAGCCGCGGCGTGACCGTGTACCAACCGGCGACCGTGGAGACAGCCGCCTTCGACGGCGAGGGCGTGGCCGTGACCGCGGCGGCCGACGGACGCCCGCTGAGCGTGCGGGCCAGCATGCTGGTCGACGCCAGCGGCCGCGACGGCTTTCTGGCCGCTCGGCTCGGTCGTCGGCAGCGCATCCCGAACCTCGGCAAGGTGGCTCTCTTCGCGCACTTCCGCGGGGCCGACCGGCTCGGCGGCAAGGCAGAGGGCAACATCCGCGTCTACGTATTCCCCGAGGGCTGGTTCTGGTGGATCCCGCTGGCCAACGATCTCACCAGCGTGGGCGTGGTGATGCACGCGCGCACGGTGCGCGACTGGACGGGCAGTCACGAGGATCTCTACGCCAGGATGATCGGACGGTGCGCCGGGGTGGCGGCCGGGCTCGGCCACGCGGAGCGAGTCACCGCCGTGCATCCGATCGCGAACTTCTCCTATCTCAACCGGCCTGTCGTCGGGGACCGCTACCTGGCGGTGGGGGACGCCGTGATGTTCGTCGATCCCATCTTCTCGGGCGGCGTCTACATCGCCATGCGGACGGGGCAACTGGCCGCCGAGGCGATCCTGGCGGCCTTCCGGGACGGCCGCTTCGAGGCGCGGCGCTTCGCGGCCTACGAGCGACGGATCCGCCGAGGGGTGGCGCCGTTGCTGCGCTTCATCCACCGGTACTACGAGCCGGCGTTCTTCTACCTGTTGATGCGGCCGCACAACTACTTCGGCGTGTACACCGCGGTGCTCAACGTGCTGTCGGGCGGCAGCTTCGTCCGGATGCGCTGGCGCACCCGGCTGTCCCTGGCCATCCTCTTCGGCGTGGCCCGTGGCCACCGGCTGCTCCGCTGGTGGTCGGGCCTGCCCATCGCCTCCCGCCTGGAGTGGTAGGGGAGGACGGATGAGGATTTTGCGGTCCTACGCCTTCACGGCTCTCGGCATCGCCATCGGCGTGGCCGGGCTGGTGGCCCTGGGCGCGATGAGCGAGCGGATCATGCGCTTCATCGAGGGCGGCGACCGGTTCGTGCTCGGTCAGATCTCCGTGGCCGGTCAGGGGATGGGGATGGGCGCCGGCTTCACCGCTGGCGGCCTGCTGCCCGCGGCGAAGATCCAGGCGATCGGCGCGGTGCCCGGGGTATCCGGTGTGCAGCCGCAAGTCATGCTGCCGCTCAACCCGTCGACGTCCCAGTTCATGACCTTGACCCAGGAGCTGGTCCTCGGCATCGATCTGTCGGTGCCCAGTCCGAACCGACACTATCCGGCGTTGCCCGTGCAGGCCGGGCGCTTCCTGCAGCCGGGGGACAGGTACGCGGCCGTGGTGGGCGCCGCCCTGGCCGCCTCCCGCGGCCTCGCCGTGGGCTCCCGCCTGACCCTGGAGGGGCGAGACTACGAAGTCGTGGGTGTGCTGGAGCGCATGCTCACGGCGCCCGACCGCTTCGTCGTCGTGTCGATCGAGGACGCCCGCGAGCAGTGGGTGGCCAAGGACGCCATGCTGCGCACGCTGTTGGCCTCGGGGGCGGCGGCGCTCACCGCCGCCGATCTGAACACGGGCGCGGCGGTCGGCTGGCGGGACGGCGCGGATCCCGACGCGCTGGCCGAGCGCATCCGGGCCGTGGTGCCGGGCGTGAACGTCCAGCTCCCGCGCGAGCTGAGCAGGCTTCTGCAGTCGTCGACGGTGTTCTTCTCCGCCCTCGTCGTCGGGATCGCGGTCCTGGGCCTGGTGATCGGCGGGCTCTCGGTGGCCAACACGGTGGCCGCCGCCGTGTTCGAGCGGCTGCGCGACTTCGGGATCAAGCGGGCTCTGGGGGCCACCGACCTTCAGCTCGGACGGGAAGTGCTCGCCGAGGCGCTGGCCGTGACGGTGTCCGGGGGGCTCGCCGGTATCGCGCTCGCCGTCGGGCTCGGCCTGGCGATCGACCAGTGGTCCGGCGTCAAGGGCCAGCAGCTGTTCCTGTTCTCGCCCCGCCTGGTGGGCGGGGCGCTGGGCTTCTCCCTGCTGCTGGGCGGACTGGCGGCGCTGTACGCCACGCTGCGCGTGGCGCGCCTGTCGCCCGCGGAAGCCATGCGCCGGGGCGCCTGACGCCGTGCTCCTGCGGGCCGAAGGGCTGGTCAAGTCGTACCGCGCGCCGTCCGGGGCCACGATCGCCGTGCTGGGCGGTATCGATCTCAAGGTGGCGAGCGGGGAGCTGGTGGTGATCATCGGCCCGTCGGGGTCGGGCAAGAGCACCCTGCTGAACGTCCTGGGGCTGCTGGAGCAGCCCGACGCGGGCGACATCTGGTACGGCGACGAGCGGGTCAGCGCCCTGGGCCGCTCCCGGCGCAGCCAGGCCCGCGGGCGTCGGGTCGGCTTCGTGTTCCAGTCGTTCATGCTGTTGCCCTCGTTGACGGCGCTCGACAACGTCTTGCTGGCCGCCCGGTACGCCGGCAAGCCGGGCCCGGCCACGCGGCGGCGGGCCCTGGAGCTCCTCGAGGGCTTCGGGGTGCTCGATCGTCGCGATCACTACCCACCTCAGCTCTCGGGCGGCGAGCAGCAGCGGGTGGCCTTCTGCCGCGCGTTGCTCAACGATCCGCCCATCCTGCTGGCCGATGAGCCCACGGGGAACCTCGACGAGGACAACGCGCGAATCATCCTGGACGCGCTCCGGTACCGCGCGCGCGGAGGCGCCGCCGTGGTCGTGGTGAGCCACAACCCGGAGGTCGCCGCCGACGCGGCCGCCGTCCTGAGTCTCGAGCAGGGCACGTTGCGATAGCATCCAGCATCAAGGGGGACACGAGATGAAAGTGGTCGCGATACTGCTGGCACTCGGCCTGGGACTGGCGGCTCCGGCCGCCGGCGCCGATCCCGTCGTGCGGACGTTCAACGCACCCGTGGATCGCGTGTGGACGGTGACGGAGTCGGTGCTCAAGCACCTGGGCTGGGACATCGACAACGCCGACCGCGCGGTCGGCTTCATCACCACCGAGTCCCGCTCGCTGGACGGCGAGGACTACGGCGTGTATGCCAAGGGCACGCGTCACCGGCTCCGCCTGCACGTCAAGGAGGTCAGCGCCGGCAAGACCTCGGTGAGCGTCGAGCGGATCGTCTTCAAGCGGGAGCGGATCTTGTTCGTGGACAAGGACGAGCCCCTGGTGGTCGGCGGCGACCAGTCGGTGGAGAAGACGACGCTGGACACGATCGCCAAGGCGTTGTGATGGCCAAGACCCTCGCCCTGGTGCTTATTGCCGCCGTCATCGGGGGCACCGGCCACACCTTCCTGTCCAAGGGGATGCGGACGGTGGGCGATCTGACGGAAGCCCCGGCCCATCGCGTCGGCGGCATGGTGGCCCGCGCCCTGGCCAATCCCTGGCTGCTCCTCGGGGTGGCGCTGCAGGCCACGTTCTTCTTCCTGTACCTGACGCTCCTGTCGCGCGCCGAGGTGAGCCAGATCCTGCCGATGACCGCGATCGATTACATCGTCGTGGCCTTCCTCGCCTCGCTCGTGCTCGGCGAAGTGGTGACGCCCGTGCGGTGGGCCGGCATCGGGTTGATCGTCACCGGCGTGTTCCTGGTGTCGCGCACCTGACCGTGACGCGGCGTCTGACGCTGGTCTGCGCGGCGGCCGTGGTCGTGGCCGCGGCCCCCTGGCTCCTGATCGGCCTGGGCGCGGCGCCGCTGGACGACCCCGGAGAAGGCATGCACGTGCAGATCGCCCGCGAGTTGCGGGCCAGCGGCGACCCGTTGGACCTTCGCCTCAACGGTGTCCGGTACGTGGACAAGCCTCCGCTGCTCTATCTGCTCGTCGCCGGCGCCTTCGCGCTGGCCGGCGAGAGCGAGGCCGTGGCCCGGGCCGTGCCCGCCGCGGCCGCGCTGGCGGCAGTGGCGGCGGTGGCCTGGCTCGGCGCGCGGCTGCTCGGTCCCGGCGGCGGCGTGCTGGCGGCCGGCGCGCTGCTGACCAGCGTCGGCTTCTACGCCTACGGTCGCTACGTCCGGCCCGAAACGTTGTTCGTGGCGGCGCTGACGTGGGGCTTCGCCCTGGCCCTGATCGGAATCCTCGAGGAGCGCCCGGCGCTGGTGGCGGGCGGCTTCGCGGTGTTCGGTGTGGCCGCCGTCGCCAAAGATCCGCTGGGAGCGCTGGGGCCACCGGTGATCCTCGGGCTCGGTCTCGCGCTGGGTGGTCGCGCCCGCCCGCTGCGCCGCTGGCTTCCCCCCGCCGGCGTGGCGGCCGCGCTCCTGCTGGGTTTCGGCTGGTGGGCGCTGGCCGAGCTACGCAGTCCCGGCTTCACGTGGTACACGGTGGTCGACAACCACGTGTTGAACGTCCTCCGGGCGCGCCATTTTCCTGACGAGGACGTCCCCCTCCCCGCGCTGGAGTTCCTGGTGGTGGCCGCCATCGGCGCCGCGCCGTGGGTGATCGCGGCCGCGGCCGCCGTCGTGGCGCTGCTGCGCGATGGTCGCTGGCGGCGACCGGAGGAGGCGCCCTGGGTGGTGCTGACGTTGTGGGCGCTGGCCGTGCTGGGTCTCACAGCGCTGTCGGCGTTCCGGTTGCCCCACTACGGGTTGCCCGCGTACCCGGCCATCGCCCTGCTCGCCGCGCGTGGCTGGCTGCAGGGGCCGCGCCGGGTTCTGCTCAGCGTCCACCTCCTGGCCTTCGCGGCGCTCGCCGTCGCGTGTGCGGCGCTGTGGGCCGGCGGGAGCGAGCGGTTCGCCAGTCACGTGCTCGACGCCACCGACGTGGCCACGCGAAAAGGCCCCGAGGCCGGACACGCCAGCGTGGCCCCGCCCTGGGAGGCGATCCGACCACTGCTGGGGGCGACGGCGCTGATCTTCGCGGCGGCCGCGGGCGGCCTGGGCAGCCTGGCGCTCGCTCGCCGGGCGGCGGCCGGGCCGTGGGTACCCGCCCTGGTCCTGGGGGCGATGATGGCCGTCCTGCCCTGCGTCGGCACCGGGCTGGCCGCGGTGGCGGCGCACCGGGCCGTTCGTCCCCTGGCCGCCGAGCTGGCCCGGCGCGCGGGGCCCGACGATCTGATCGTGCACGAGGGGCCCCTGGAGAACTCCGGCGCGCTGGAGTGGTACGCGCAGCGTCGTCCCGTGATCGTGGACGGTCGGCGAAGCGTGCTGGGCTTCGGCGCCACCTTCGACGGCGCTGCCGATCTGCTCTGGGAGCCGGAACGGCTGGAGCGCGCCTGGGAGGACCGCCGGGTGTGGCTCGTCACGGTGCGGAGCCCCGCGCATTCCGTGGCCGCCGAGCTGCCGGGAGCCCGGCTGGTGGCCGAGGCCGGGGGACGCCGGCTCTACGTGAACCGGTGAGCTATCTGCGCACGCTCTTCTTGCATCCGCCTTCGTTCCGGGGCTTCGACGGCGGGGCGGGGTCGCGCTATCAGGCGCGGCGCGAAGTGCGCTCGTTCTGGTATCCGACCTGGCTGGCTCAGCCCGCCGCCCTCGTCCCCGGCAGCCGGCTCGTCGACGCCCCGCCGGCGGCGCTGACGCTGGAGGACGTCGCCCCGCTGGCCCGGGACTATGACCTGGCCGTGCTGCACACGAGCACGCCGTCCTTCGCCCACGACCTGCGGGTGGCCGAGGCGCTGGAGGCCGTCAATCCCCATCTCCTGGTCGGGCTCGTGGGCGCTCACGTCGCCGTGCAGCGCGAACAGGCGCTGGCCAGCTCGCCGGCCATCGACTTCGTGTGCGGCGCCGAGTTCGACTTCACCGTCCAGGAGGTCGCCCAGGGTCGGCCGCTGGCCACGGTCGCCGGCCTGTCCTACCGGGCCAATGGCAGCGTCGAGCGGACGGCCGAGCGGCCTCCGCTCGAGAACATGGACGCGCTGCCGTTCGTGGTCGACGTCTATCACCGGGACCTGGTGATCGAGCAATACTTCATCGGCTACCTGCTCCACCCCTACGTGTCGATCTACACGGGTCGTGGCTGCCGATCCAAGTGCACGTTCTGCCTCTGGCCTCAGACGGTCGGCGGGCAGCGGTACCGGACGCGGAGCGTCGAGCACGTGGTGGCCGAGATCGCCCGGGCCAGCCGACTGTTCCCCCAGGTCAAGGAGTACTTCTTCGACGACGACACGTTCACCGACGACCTGCCCCGGGCCGAGGCGATCGCCCGCGGGCTCGGGCAGCTCGGCGTCACCTGGTCGTGCAATGCCAAGGCGAACGTGCCCTACGCCACGCTGAAAGTGCTGAAGGACAACGGGCTCCGACTCTTGCTGGTCGGCTACGAGTCGGGCAGCCAGGCCATCCTCAACAACATCAAGAAGGGCGTGCGGCTCGACCGGGCCCGGCAGTTCACCCGCGACGCCAAGGCCCTCGGCATCAAGGTCCACGGCACCTTCATCATGGGCTTGCCCGGGGAGACGCGCGAGAGCATCGAGGAGACCATCCGCTTCGCCCAGGAGATCGATCCCGACACGGTGCAGGCCTCCCTGGCGGCCCCGTATCCCGGCACCGAGCTCCACCGGCAGGCCCGGGAACAGGGCTGGCTGGTCGACGACGACCTCGTGGACGGCGACGGTGTGCAGGCCGCCGTGCTGGCGTACCCGCACCTGAGGCGCACGGAGATCTTCGCGTCGGTGGACGCCTTCTACCGGCGGTTCTACTTCCGCCCGCGCAAGCTCTTCGCGATCGGGGCCGAGATGGTGCGGGACCCCGCGGTCGGCCGCCGCCGCCTCAAAGAGGGCGTGGAGTTCCTGCGCTTCCTGTCCCGCCGCTAACACCGCCAGTTGGATGGGCGTGTGGTCACAGCTCACGTGAGTGGGGGAGGGTTGGAGGGGGGCATGCTATGCCCCCCTCCAAGTCCATAAGAAGCTCGCTGACCGTCACCAGCTCGTAGCCCGCCCCCCGCAGCTCGTCGACCATGACAGCAAGCGCGGCCAACAGCCGCGCCGGCGCTCCGGGCAGCCCTTCGGCGTCGTGGAGATCGACGATGGCGCCGGCATGGGCCCGCTCGCGCACGTGGGCCGCCTGGGCCGAAGGGCTGCGGGGACGGAGGCCTTCGCCCTGGATCGACCAGAACACGCAGCGCTCGTTGCACCGGCGCAGGGCGGGGTACATCGCCGCATTGACCATGCCCCACGGCGGCCGGAAGAGCCGGGGCGCGCGCCCGCTGAGATCGCCGAGCAGCTCGTGGGCCCGACCGATCTCCTCGCCCGTCGCCCGCGGCCCCCGCAGCCAGAGGCTCGAGTGCGACCAGCTGTGGTTGGCGATCTCGTGGCCGGCCGCCGCCGTGTCCCGCACCACCTCGGCCGCCCGGGCCGCCCGCGCGCCGACGAGAAAGAACGTCCCGCGGACGCCCAGTCGGGCGAGGAGGGCCAGGACGCGCGGCGTCCAGGCCGGATCGGGGCCGTCGTCGAAGCTCAGGGCGACGCGGCGGCGGTCCCGCGGTCCGCGCCAGACGCAGGCCGGCGTCGCCAGGTGGGGCAGCCAGGCGTAGGCCAGCCAGGCGCCGACGGCCACACCCGCCGCCGTGAGCCCGGCGCTCACGGGGCGATCTCCCGCCGTTCCAGCACGGCCCTGACCACCCGGCGGCTCGCGTCCGGCCGCCGCAGCCGGCGCGTCTGGCGACGCAAGCGCTCCAGCAGGGCGGGCTCGGCCAGGGCCCGCTCGACGGCTTGTCGGAGCTCGTCGCGCGAGCGGGCGACCAGCGCGACGCCGCACCGCGAGGCGAACCGCTCGTTGCGCTGCTCTTGCCCCGGCAGGGAGCCGAAGACGACCAGCGGCACCTCGGCGGCCAGAGCCTCGGCCAGGGTCATGCCGCCGGCCTTCGTGACCAGCACGTCGGCCGCCGCCATGAGCCGTCGGATGTCGGTCACGTAGCCCAGCGTCCGGATCGGGCTGCCTGCGGTGCGGACGCGCAGCTCGGTCTCCAGGCGCCGGTCGAGCCCGGCGATGACCAGGGCCTGAAGGGGCAAGCGGAGCTGGGCGAGGACGTCCACGACGTCGGGGAGCCGACCGAGCGAGCCCTGGGCCCCCGCCATGGCGAGCACCACCGGCAGCCGCGAGGACAGGCCGAAGGCGGCGCGGGCCTCGGCAGGGTCGATGGGATCCTCGAACTCCGGGCGCACGGGGACGCCGGTCACGACGATCCGCTCCGGAGGGATGCCCCGGGCGATGAACTCGTGCTTCACCTCGTCGGCGGCCACGCAGTAACGGTCCACGTTCCGGGCGATCCACTGGCTGTGGGCGACGAAGTCCGTCACGACCGTCGTGTGAGCCGGCACCGCGAAGCCCCGGTCGGCGAGGCTCGCCAGCACCACGGCGGGGGTGGCGTGGACGCTGACGACGGCGTCCGGGGCCTCGCGCGCGAGCAGCGCGGCCAGCTTGGCCGCCCCCAGGCGGGTGGCGCCGAACGTCAGGGGCGAGTCGCTGGTCAGCCGGTCGCCGAGCGCGTAGGCCGCTCCCCACAGGCTGGGGCAGCGGCGCAGCGCCCAGTGATACAGTGCTCGCGTCGCGCGCGCGAAGAGCGGGTGGACGAGATCACGGAAGTGGTCCACCACGATCGCGGAGGCGCCGGCCCGGCGAAACGCGGTGGCGAGGCTGCGGGCGGCGGCGTTGTGCCCCGAACCGTAGCTCGCGGTGAGGACGAGCACGCGCGCCATGGCGCGACTATCCTACCCCGAGCGCGCCGCTCCGCTACACTGTGCCGAGACTACGAGTCAGGAGGGCGGATGGGGAACAAGGGCGCGCTGCAAGTTTTGATCTGGGTGGCGACCCTGTTCTTCGTCGTGATGATGTTCGTGCCGCTGGTCCTGGAGCTGGTGCGTCGTCTCGCTCAGGGGATCGAGGGCGTGCCCTGATGACGGGGGCCGAGCAGCGGCGCCAGCTCGACGGCGTGGAAGCCCTGGACCGCCAGGATCGCTCCGAAGCTCGGCTGGGGCACGGCCCGGCACGTCGTGGCGTCCACCAGCACCGAGCCCGGTGCCACGGGGACGACCTCGGCCCCCGGTACCTGGAGGAACACGCGGCGGGTCGGCGCCAGCACGGCGACGGCGGGCAGGAGGGACTCGGGAAGCTCCCCCGCGCTCTCGAGGAACGGCAGGCCCGAGCAGTCGTGCGACTCGAAGAAGACGCTGCTTCGCACGCCGAGGGCGGCGTCGCGCGCGCCGTGAGAGGCGACGCCCGGGGCGGGGAGCAGCGTGGCGACTGCGAGCAGAACGGGGAGGGCCGCGATCAGCAGGGCGCTTGACCGCAGCATCGCCCGGACCTACGCCGGCTCGCCGGCGGCCCGGCGGAACTCCTGGCGCCCGACCTTCCCCAGCGGCTTTCTGGTCAAGAAATAGTGGCAGCTCCCCGTGTGGGCCATCACCGCGCTCGTGGCATCGCCCCGGCATCCGGGGCAGCCGTACCGCTCGGGCGTGGCGGGCGTACGGACGAGGGCGCGCAACGGGTGCTGCTGGCCGCAGCCGGGGCAGGCGATCAGGTGGCTCTCGCAACAGAGGAAGAGGATCGCGCGCTCGTCGGCGTCCAGCATAGGGCGGGCATAGTGAGGCGGGGCGCTCGTGCCGTCAAGCCGCAATGCGTCGACGCGCGGTGGGCTATACCCGTCGGCACAGAATTGTGCCGAATGGAGGAGGGACGCGCGCGAGGATGAACATCGGTCGCCGTCGACCCGTCGTCAAGACCATGCTCCTCTGCGAGGGGGCGACGCTGGACCCGGCGACGAAGCGCTATACGCTCTCGGGGGTGTTTCACCGGCTGGAGGTCGGCGGATTTCCGTGCCCCGTCCCGCCGATGATCGCCTACATCGTGATGACCGAGGTGCAGGGCCGGCACCAGTGCGGTCTCTATCTCAATGATCTCGAGAGTGGCCAGGTCCTGGTGGGACGGGAGGGACGCTTCGGCGGGAGCCAGCCGACGGACATCGTGGAACTCGCGCTCCAGGTCCTGCCGCGGGTCCATTCCGACGTGCCACCGCTGATCCATGCCGGCCTCTACGAGGTCGCCTTCCTGATCGACGAGCAGCGGGTGGCGTACTGTCCCTTCGTCGTGCGCCAGGCCGGTGCTTGACGATGAAGGTCGGGGAGGTTGCTGCGGGCACAAGACGCGGGCCGTGTTCGACCGCTACCATATCGTCAGCCCGGGCGATCTCCAGGAGGCGGCGAGCAGGCTGTCGGCAACGACGCAGCCTGCCCGTGGTTAGGGGCTGCTACCATCCTTCCCGTGATGACGCCGGGCTGCTGAGGACAGAGGCCGGAAGGGAGAGATGTCATGAGAGCTGTTCTCGCACTGGCGGTAGTGATCCTCGTGTTCGTGACCGGCTGCGCCACCAGAGACAAACGGGTGGCGGTGAAAAAAGAGGAGCCGGTCCTGTGCGCGTTCCTGGGCGACGCCTGCGAGCTCCTCAAACCGGCCGCGCAGAGCGAGGCGGGACTGCGCTACGTGAACCCCAAAGTCAACTTCACCAGGTACAACAAGGTAATGGTCGACGTGGTCGGCTTCTTCGGCTCTGATGTGGCGAAGGTCCCGCCCAGGGACCAGCAGGCGCTCATCGACCTCTTCCACAAGACACTCACCGAGCAGTTGGCAAAACGGTACCAGATCGTGGACCAGCCCGGCCCAGGGGTCGCTCGAGTCCAGGTGACACTCCTGGACGCCGAGGCGGCGACGGCGCGGGCACGGTCGATCTCTGTGGTGATCGCGCAGAAGCGGGTACCGGCCGCCGGTGCTTCCCTCGTGACCGGGAGGTATCCGTTCGCCGGCGGGGCCCAGGCGGTCGCGAAGCTCACGGACTCGGTGAGCGGCCAGCTCCTCGGCGCCGCGGTGGATCGGCGCGCAGGGGGAGGAGCGGTCCAGAGGGCCGGCCAGTGGCAGTGGGGGGACGCCGAGAACGCGATCAAGGCGTGGTCCGAGATCATGGTCGGCGGGCTGTACTCCTATACCTCCGGCGCGAGGAAGCCCTAGCCGGCGATCACGCGTCCTGCGGCTCCGTGCCATCCCCCGCGCTCGCGAATTCTGTGAAACGGCAAACGTTCAGGCGATCGCTTGACGAGCGTCGTGTAAGTGTGTAACTTCCCGGCCGTGGACGATTAGCTCAGTTGGCAGAGCGCTGGCCTCACATGCCAGAGGTCACTGGTTCAAGTCCAGTATCGTCCACCATCAACCCGCGCGGCGGGAGGTCGCATGGACGAGAAGCGTTTGCAGACCCTGTTGAACGTGCTCACCGTGATCCTCGTCCTCGTCCTGGCGGGCTCGTTCGCGACCGTGATCAGCGCGGCGCTGTCGGCCAGCTAGAGGAGGGTTGCTGAGCCGAAGCGTTCAGCCTATACTGCGTCACCGTTCGACATGGCCGGCGAGGCATTGCTCTGGGAGCGACGGATGAAGGTGTGCATTTTCTTTGACGGGCAGAACTTCTATCGGTCACTGCTCCGTTTCGACGAATCTCTTCGCGTCGACTACGATCGTCTCGCCCTCTGGATCACACAGCAAGTGGGTGGCCCGGTCGGAACCTTCGGGGGCGCCTACTACTACGTCGGCCTGTCCCAGGACGCCCCGCCCCTCGTCGAAGGCTTCCTCAAGGGCCTCGAGCTGCGACCAGGCTACTTCGTCAAGCGTGAGCCGCGCGTCCGCCGCTCCGGCCGGTGCTTCACCTGCGGAACGGAGTACGAGTACACGACGGAGAAGCGGGTCGATACGCGCCTGGTGGCCGACCTGATCCACTATGCGGCCAACGACGCCTACGACGCCGCGGTGCTCGTGTCGGGCGACGACGATTTCGTGCCGGCGGTGGAGGCGGTGAACGCGCTGGGCAAGCAGGTCTGGGTGGCGACGTGGTCGGCCGAGGAGCTCTCCAAGGACCTGCGCGTGCGCTGCTTCGGTCAGCTCCACCTGAGCGAGGGCATCGCGGCGTTCCGGGCGGAGCGCGCCCGCATCGCCGTGGCCCGCCCGCTCCGGCCCCCGGCCGTGCCCGTCCTCGACCGGACGCTGGCCGAGCTGCAGCGCGCCGAGGCCAGGCTGCCCCACGTGGGCCGGGGATACTTCGTCATGCGCTGGCGCTCGCATCTGCTGCCGCCCGCGGGCCCGGAGCGCGAGGCGCTCGTCCAGCAGCTCATCGACGCGGGGCTGGCCGAAGAGTTCGAGGTCACCGACCCCGAAGGGCGTTCCGTTCGCGCGATTCGCACCCGGGCGATCAGGGCTCCAGAAGGCGTTTCAGCAGCCGGTTGACTCCTTCCCGCGCCGTCTCGCTGCTCGAGCGGCGGCGCGACTCCCGCGGGCTCTCGCAGTCGGGCTCGAGGTCGATCACGGTGAGGGCGGGACCGGACACCGTCATCCGGGAGACGGCGTCGCTGGCCCGCACGACCTCGACGGCCTGGATCCACGTGGTCACGGGCGCCCGGAACGGCCGGCGACCGTCACGGCAGAAATAGGTCTCTACCTTCTCCACGCGGACGTCGACCAGCAGCGCGTGGTCGGCCCCCACGTCCCGGGCCCGCATGGCCGCGGCGAGCCGGTCGATCCGGCTGACCTGCTGCGCATCCCGGGCGGGGACGGCGCGCGCGTCGAGGGCTTCCAGCAACAGGCCCGCGTAGGCGACGGGCAGAGACAGCCGCTCCTGCGCGCCGAAGTCGCCGGAGTCCACGACGAAGCGCAGCACGACCGCGGGTTGACGGATCTGGGCCGGTGTGAAGTCCGGGGCCGGTGGCGCGGCCTCCTCGCTGGCCGGTCCCGCACAGGCGGCGAGGAGCAGAACGAGAGCCAGAATACCGGCCAGCATACCGGCAGGGTATCATTGCCGCCGTGGCGCCGGCTGTAGATCCGCCGTAACGTCGCGCCCGGGGGACGGATGGACTTCGCGTTCACGCCAGAGCAGGAGGAGCTGAGCCGGGCCCTGCGTGCCTTCGCCCGCAAGGAGCTGGCCCCGCGTTCCCAGCGCTGGGACAAGAGCGGGGAGTTCCCGTGGGATGTCTGGCGGCACATGGGGGAGCTCGGCCTCTTCGGGCTCCGCGTGCCCGCGGAGCTCGGAGGCCAGGAGGCCGATCTGGTGACGACCGGCATCGCCATCGAAGAGGTCGCCCGGGGAGACTTCAGCTGCACCTACGGCGTGCAGCTCGCCTGTCTGGGGGGGGAGATCATCGGCCGCAACGGCACCGACGAGGTGCGCAAGCGCTGGCTGCCCCCGATCGCTCGCGGCGAGGCGGTGCTTGCCATCGGGCTGACCGAGCCGTCGGTCGGCTCGGACGCCGCCAACCTGACCTGCCGCGCGGTCCGCGAGGGGGACGAGTACGTCATCACGGGCGAGAAGTCCGGGATCAGCCTGGGCATCGCCGCCCACGCGATCATGCTGTTCGCGACCACGAATCCCGGGGCGCGGGCCCAGGGGGTGACCGCGTTCCTGGTCCCGCTGGACCTGCCCGGGGTGTCGCGCAGCGCGCTGCGCGACCTGGGCGCGCGGGCCGTGGGCCGGGCGGTGCTGTCGTTCGACCACGTCCGCGTGCCCGTGTCCCACCGTCTGGGCCAGGAGGGGACCGGCTTCTACCAGGTGATGCGGGGCTTCGACTTCAATCGCGCGCTCATCGCCCTGGCCTGCCTGGGCTCGGCGCAGGCGTCGCTCGAGGAGACGATGGCGTACGTCAAGGAGCGCAAGGCCTTCGGCCAGGCCATCGCCCAGTTCCAGGGAGTCTCGTTCCCCATCGCCGAGGCCGCGACGCTGATCGAGGCGGCGCGGCTGCTCTGCTACCGGGCCCTGTGGCTGGCCGACCGGGGCGAGCGCCACACGAGGGAGTCGGCGATGGTGAAGTGGTGGGCGCCCCGGCTGGCCGTGGACACCATCCATCAATGTCTGCTCCTGCACGGCCACTACGGCTACACCGAGGAACTGCCCTTCGAGCAGCGCCTGCGCGACGTCATCGGCCTGGAGATCGGCGACGGGACCGCCGAGGTGATGAAGCTCGTCGTGGCCCGCGAGCTCATGGGCCGCGAGAGCGTGCTCTGAGGGATGCCGCTCAAGACGTACACGCTGAGCGAGCGTCCCGCGCTCGAGGACGAGTTCGAGCGCCTGGCCGCGGCCGCCTGGCCGCGCTTCCTGCGGCAAGGCGACCAGCTGGGACTCGGCCGGTACTGGCCCTGGCTCTTCGAGCAGGGGGACTTCCAGCTCCTCGTCTGCGACGGCGCCGATCGCGTGGTGGCGGCCGGCCATACCATCCCCATCGACTGGGACGGCACACCGGACGGACTGCCGGAGTCGATGGTGGCGGTGCTCCGCAACGCCCGAGAGACCCGCGACACGGGCCGCCGTCCCACGGCGCTCTCCGCGCTTGCCGCGATGGTGTCGCCCGAGCGCCGCGGCCAGGGGCTCAGCAGCGAGCTGATCAGGGCCATGGCGGCGGTGGCCCGCCAGCACCGGCTGTCGGCGCTCGTCGCCCCGGTGCGACCGACCCTCAAGGCCAGCTACCCGCTGGCGCCGATGGAGCGCTACGTGCGCTGGACGCGCAGCGACGGCGCGCCGCTGGATCCCTGGATCCGCGTGCACTGGCGGCTGGGGGCCGAGATCGTGCGCGTCGTCCCGCGCACGCTGCTGATCGCCGGTCGCGTGGCGGACTGGGAGGCGTGGACGGAGATGGCCTTCCCCGACACCGGGCCCTACGTGGTGCCGGGCGCCCTGCAGCCGGTCGTGATCGACCGCGAGCGGGACGAGGGACGCTACGAGGACCCCAACGTCTGGATGCAGCACCCCGTCATCTGAGGGACCGCATATGGATCTGAACCTCGCCGACAAGACCGTCATCGTCACCGGAGGCGGCTCCAACATCGGTCGCGCCATCGGCCTGGCCTTCGCCCGCGAGCGCGCCAACGTCGTGATCGCCGAGATCGACGCGGGCCAGGGCAAGAAAGTGGTGGCCGAGGCCGAGGGCCTCGGCGCCCGGGCGCTGCTGGTGCCCACCGACGTCACCAGCTGGCCGTCGGTGCAGGCGATGGTGCGGACGGCCGAGGAGCGGTTCGGCGGCGTGCACGTGCTCGTGAACAACGTGGGCTGGACCCGCGACGCCCTCTTCGTGGAGAAGACCCGCGAGGAGTGGGACAAGGAGATCCAGCTCAACCTGTGGGGGATGATCAATTGCACCCGCGCCGTGCTGGACGGCATGATCGCCCGGCGCGCCGGCGCCATCGTCAGTCTCGGCTCCGACGCCGGACGGATCGGGGAGTTCCGGGAAGGCGTGTACGGGGCCTGCAAGGCGGGCGTGATCGCCCTGTCCAAGTCGATCGCCCGCGAGGTGGGCAAGCACGGCATCCGGCTCAACGTCGTCTGCCCGGGCATGACGATGCCGGCGCCGGACGAGGACGTCGGCGAGCTCAGCATGTGGGCCCAGGCCGAGAACCGCGCGTGGATGACGGACGACATGCGGGCCCGGATCGCCAGGGCGTACCCGTTGCGGCGCGTGGCCCGTCCCGAGGACGTCACCGGCGCCGTCCTGTTCCTGGCCTCCGACGCCGCCGGGTTCGTCACCGGGCAGACGTTGAGCGTCAGTGGCGGTTACACGATGATGTAGGATGCCGGGCGGACGGGCGTGACGCCGGCGTCACGCCGGGTCCGCCGGCCCGATCACTGGCGGTCCTGCTTCTCGCGCTGCTCCCGGCCACCCGGACTGGCCGCCGGCGCCTGCTCGAGCATGTCCTGCTGCATGGTCACGACGAGCTCCTGGTCCTGCCCGCGCTGCACGCGCACGGCGTTCCAGGGCACAGCCATCTCCTGACCGCTGCCGGTGAGAAGGCCGCCGCCCCGCGTGATGACGACGGAGCTGACCTTGCCGTCCGTCGGATCGATCAACAGCTTGCCGACTTTGCCGATCTCCTTGCCCTGCTGATCGCGCACCTGCGCGCCCACCAGGGAGTCGGACGCGATGGTGGCGCCGTGCTGCGCGCCGGCCTGGCCGGCCGGACGTTCCGCCACCGGCGGCTGCGGCGGCGGTGGTTGCTGCTGTGGCTGCGTCTGCGGGGCCGGTTCCGATTGCTGCTGAGCCAGCGCGCCCGGCGGCAGGACGAGCACCGCCGCCACGGCGGCGAATGTGACGAGCTGCTTCATGGCCATCCCTCCTTCATGTGTTAGCGAGAGTACGGTTGCAGGAGGGATGCCAGCGAAGGCCCCCGCGACGTGGCACTTCCTACAGGGGATCGTCGGCGGCTCGCCGTCGCGGGCGTGGCGGCCTGAGCAGCCGCCAGAGCTTCTCCGCGTGCAGCGGCGTGTCGGGGGCGCCGGGGACATCGTCAGGCACTCACTGGTGGTGACGGCGTATCGTGTCAAGCGCTGGTCCCGTCCGCTTGACGATGCGCGGACGCCCGGCGTAGGGTCGTCGCCATGCGATCGGCTCCCATCGCCGCCATCACTTGCCCGCTCGACTGACGGCGTGGCGTTTCCGGACGAGGTGACGCTCACTCCGGCGCACGCCCGGGCCATGCGCGCGGCGGGCTGGTGGCGCGACGAGACGCTCGACGCCTACCTGGACCGGTGGGCCACGGAGCGGCCGGACCGCACGGCCATCGTCGACGGCGTGAGCCGTCTGACGTGGGGCGAGCTGGCGCGGCGGGTGGAACGTGTCGCCTACGGGTTTCAGGCGTCGGGGCTGGGACCGGGCTCGGTCATCTCCTGCCAGCTCCCCAACTGGAACGAGTGGATCGTGCTGGCCCTGGCGGCCGTCCGGCTGGGAGCGATCCTCAACCCGATCCCGCCCACGTATCGCGCCAGCGAGCTTCGCTTCATCCTGACCACGCTCGAGGCCGAAGCGCTGGTCGTGCCGGCGCGCTTCCGACAGTTCGACTACGCGGAGATGGCGGCCGGCCTGCGCGCCGGCGCGCCCACGCTGCGCGAGATCTTCGTCGTCCGCGGCGACCGGGAGCCCGGGATGCGCCCGTTCACCTGGTTGACCGAGACCGCCTGGGAGCAGCGCGCCGGCCGGGGGAGCCTGGCCGGCTCCGATCCCAACCAGGTCAGCGAGGTCATCTTCACCTCGGGAACGACCGGCGAGCCCAAAGGCGTCATGCACACCTCGAACACGACGCTGGCCATCATCTACCCGCTCATCGAGCGCCTGCGATTCGACGAGCGGGACGTCGTGCTCATGTCCTCGACCTTCGGGCACCAGACCGGCTATCTCTACGGCTATTGCCTGACCCTGCTCCGCGGCGGGACGGGCGTGTGGCTGGACGTCTGGAACGCGGACGAGGCCGCTCGCCTCGTCGAGGCCGAAGGCGTCACCTACACGATGGGCGCGACGCCGTTCCTTCAAGATTTCGTCTCGTCGGCGGCGCTGGAGCGCCGCGACGTGTCCTCGCTGCGCCTGTTCATCTCCGCGGGAGCTGCCATCCCCCGTACGCTCGTGCAGGAGGGCCGGCGGCGGCTCGGCTGCGCTATCTCCGCCGGATGGGGAATGAGCGAGAACGGCCTGGTGACCTGCAACGGCCTGGACGATCCGGAGGAGAAGGTGTTCGGCACCGACGGCCGTCCGCTGCCCGGCATGGAGCTGCAGGTGGTCGACGGGGAGGGCCGTCCGGTGCCGGCCAAGACCGAAGGCGACCTGCTGGTGCGCGGACATTCGCAATTCGTCGGGTACTGGAAACGGCCCCAGTTCACCCGGGAGGCCCACACCGCCGACGGGTGGTTCAAGACCGGCGATCGCGCCCTGCTCGACACCGACGGTTACGTAGCGATCACCGGCCGGTCGAAGGACCTCATCATCCGGGGGGGCGAGAACATCTCGGTCGCCGAGGTCGAGAACCTGCTCTTCGCGCATCCCAAGGTCCAGGGCGTGGCCGTGGTGGCCATGCCCGATCCCCGGCTGGTCGAGCGCGCCTGCGCCTTCGTGATCCCGCGGCCCGGCCACACCGTGACCCTGCAGGAGCTCGTCGACTATCTGCAGGCGAAGGCGGTTGCGCGGCACAAGTTCCCGGAGCGGCTGGAGCTGGTGAGCGAGTTCCCGATGACCCCCAGCGGGAAGATCCAGAAGTACCGGCTGCGGGAAGCGATCGCCAGCAAGCTGGGATTGCCGCCGGTGCGCTGAACGCTTCAGGGAATTTCTCCCCGGCCTGGGATTTCTCCCGGACCGAAATCCCGGCTCACGGGGAGGAGGCGTCTGCTAACGCATTGTTTGTACGTGCCGGCCCGCCTGGCCTCACTGTTGCGTTCGGACGTCGGCCATGACGACCAATGGATCGGCCCCCAACAGTGTCGCGAATGGCAGTCTGGTCATCGCCGGCGACGACCCGTCGTTCCGGCGCCGCGTGCTCGAGACGCTGGACCCCGAAGATCCCGGTAAGGTCGCCGAGGTCGCGGCCCGTCCGGGCCTCTACCACGAAGTCGCCGCGCTCGCGCCGTCGATCATTCTGTACGATGTGGGCCCGCGGACCGACATCGATGCCCTGGGGATGGTGTCGGCGCTGAGCGCCCTGAGCAAGGTCATCGTCCTGGCCGATGTCGACAACGACGCGCTGGCGCTCGAGGCCCTCAAGGCGGGTGCCAGTGGCTTCTGCCCGCGGGACACTCCGCCCGAGCTCATGCAGAAGGCGGTGCGGCTCGTCCAGGCGGGTGAGGTGTGGGTCGGGCGGCGGGTACTGCTGCGCCTGATCGAGGAGCTGACCCATGAGTCCCCGGGCCGCGGACGCAGCCGCGCCGGCGTCCGGAGGGGGCACCCCCTGGAGACCTTGGCCTGACGGTAGGTAGCGCGCCTGCCGATTGGACGTAGCGGCGCGCCGGCTGCTAGAGTCGCGCTCCATGAGCGAGCGCCGCCTGCGGTCGATCGTCGCCGCTTACCTGCTCGCCTTCGTCGGCATCGTGGCGTTCAGCTTCCTGGCGCTGCTCCTGGTCCGCGCGATGTACCCGGACGGCTCGCCGGCGGAGCTGACCCAGGGGTTGCCCGCGCTCCTCGCCGGCACGCTCGCTTCCGCCACCGCCCTGTTGCTCACCATCGTCATCGTGTTGCGTCCTCTCGACGCCGCGGCGCTCAGGCTCCTGCCCGGCCGGGAAACGGGGCCGTCGCTGGCGGCGATGATCCTGGGCACGCTGGCGCTAGGCCAGACGCTCGATTCCGCCGTGGCCCTGCTCGGCCTGACCAACCGCGGGGCGATGGCGGTCATCAGACGCGCCCTGGAAGGCGCCGCAGGGCCCGAGCTGTTCCTCGCCGTGCTGGTGATCGGGGTGATCGCGGGCGGGGCCGAAGAAGCGTTCTTCCGCGGATATCTGCAGACGAGCCTGCGCGAGCACGTGTCCGCCGTCACGGCGATCGTGCTCACCAGCCTCGGCTTCGCGGTGTTCCACCTGGACTGGGTGCACGGGGCGCTGGCGTTCGGGCTGGGTCTGTGGCTGGGCTACATCACCGAGCGGACGGGCAGCGCCCTGCCGGCCTGCGCCTGTCACATGGTCAACAACGCGCTCTTCACGCTCCTCACGGCGTTCGGCGTGACGATCGAGGGCATCGCCTCCAATGCCATCCTGGGTGCGACCAGCCTCATCGTGTTCGCCGGCTGCGCGGTGATCGTGACGCGCCTGCCGGACTGAGCGCGCCCCAAGGAGACTCGGATGAAGCTCGGGTTGAGTCCGCTGCAGGCCGGCGGCGACTTCGAGGAGACGATCCAGGAGTGCGAGCGCGCCGAGGCGGCGGGGTTCGACTCCGTGTGGCTGGGCGAGCACCACAACAACCCGGTGCTCTACCCGACCCCGCTCATCGGGCTGGCCGCCATCGCCAGCCGAACGCGGCGGCTTCGCCTGGGGACCGGGGTCCTGCTGGCGCCCCTCTATCACCCGCTGACCGTGGCCGAGCAGGCCGCGATGGTCGACGTCATCTCGCGCGGCCGTCTGATCCTCGGGGTCGGCGCGGGCTACGCTCCCGAGGAGTTCGCCGCCTTCGGCGTGTCGCTGAAGGAGCGCGGCAGCCGGATGGACGAGGCCATGTCGCTCATCGACCGGCTCCTCTCCGAGGAGAAGGTGACCCATGCCGGGCGCCACTATCGGGTCACGGAGGCCACGGTGGCGCCGCGCCCCGTGCAACGCCCGAGGCCGCCGATCTGGTTCGCGGGCTGGGTGGAGCCGGCCATCCGGCGCGCCGGGCGCATGGGGGATGCGTGGCTGGGCGGACCGTCGGCGAGGCTGGACGAGCTGGCCGCCTGCGTGCGGCTGTATCGGCAGGCGCGGGCGGCGGCCGGTCGTGATGCCGCGGGGGGCGAGCTGGCGCTGATGCGCTACGTCCACGTGGCCGAGAGCTCGGAGCGAGCGCGCGCGATCGCCGGCCCGGCGTTCGTCCGCTCGTTCGAATCGCTGTATTTCCGGTGGCCGCACCCCGTGGTCAAGCGCCCCGCCGGCGAGCTGAGCATCGAGCGCTTGAGCGAGGATCGGATCATCCTGGGCGATCCCGAAAGCTGCATCCGCCAGATCGAGCGCTTTCGAACGGCGCTGGGTGTCACCCACCTCATCTGCCGCATGTCGGTCCCGGGCATATCGCGCGAAGCGGCCCGCGCGGCGCTGGACCTGTTCACCCGCGAGGTCATGCCGGCCCTGGCGTGAGCTGATTTGCGCTCGGTCCCCGCAGGGCGGTAGGCTGGGGGCGCTCCAGGAGGCGCGAATGGGATTGGGTGGGAAGGTCGCGATCGTCGGCAGCGGCGTGATCAAGTACGGGGAGAACTTCCACCAGAGCCTCACCGACATGATCTACGAGGCCGTCTCGCTGGCCCTGGCGGATGCCGGGATGGAACGGGGCCGGCTGCAAGCGGCCTGGCTGGGCTGCTACGAGCCGATGCTCTACGGGTTCGAGGGCAACTCCGGTACGTTCGTGTCCGATCCCCTCAACCTGGCTCCGATCCCGGTGACGCGGGTCGCCGCGTACTGTGCCACCGGCATCGAAGCCGTCCGCAACGCCGCGCTCGCCGTGGCTTCCGGTGAGTACGACGTGGTCCTGGCCGTGGGCGCCGAGAAGATGCGTGAGGTGCCCTCGCGGGGCAGCCTGGTGGCCCAGGCCGTCACCCGCGGCCATCCCGTGCTGAGCAAGGGCCGGACGGCGCCCGGGATGTTCGCGCTCCTGGCCACGCGCTACTTCCGCGAGTACGGCGCCTCCGAGGAGGCCCTCTGCGCCGTGGCGATGAAGAACCACTATCACGGCTCCCTGAACCCCAAGGCGCACTTCCAGAAGGAGATCACCGCGGAGCAGCACGCGCGCGCGCCCAAGGTGGCCGAGCCGCTGGGACTCTTCGACTGCTGCCCCACCACCGACGGGGCGGCCGCCCTCATCTTGACCCGCGCCGACCTGGCGCCCACGCTGACCGAGCGCTACACGGTGCTGCGCGGGATCGCCTACGCGGTGACCGCGGGCTACTGGAACACGCAGTTCGATCCCTCGTGGGCCTTCACCTCCTTCCGGGCGACGCAGGAGGCGGCCCGGGCCGCCTACCGGATGGCGGGTATCAGCGATCCGGCCAGCGAGATCCACGTCGCCGAGTGCCACGACTGCTTCACGATCACCGAGATCATCAACTACGAGGACCTCGGCTTCGCCCGTCCCGGCGAGGGCTGGAAGCTGGCCACCAGCGGCGCCACCCGGCTGGACGGCGAACTGCCGGTGAACACCTCGGGTGGACTGAAGTCGTGCGGCCATCCGATCGGCTCGTCCGGCGTGCGCATGATCGCCAACATCCACGACCAGCTCCTGGGCCGCGCCGGCCGGATGCAGGTGAAGGGGGCGCGCGTCGGGCTGGCTCACAACCTGGGCGGCCCCGGCGCGGTCTCCGCGGTCGCGGTCCTCGGCCAGCCCTAGCCCGTCGCCCGCGCGGAGGACCCATGGCCGAGCTGACGCGCCGATACGCCGTGATGCCGCTCGCGACCCCGGCCCCGTTCGACCTGCAAGACCCGGATGCGCCCTTCGTCCTCAAGCCCTGGAAAGATCCGGCGGCGCTGCTCGCGCTCCGCACCTACCGGGACCACTGCCACCCCGAGCTGGCCCGCGAGATCGACGCGTGGATCGTGGTGGTGGAGTCCGGGCCGGTGATCCGGGGCGACGTGGGTCGCCGTAACGAGCCGTACGCGTCCGGTCGCGGGCGCGCCGCTCGACGCCCTGCCACCCGGCGTCCGGCCGCCCGGCGCCGGAGCGTGCGCCGCGCTGCCGGCAAGGCCAAGAAGCGGCGGCGCTGATGGGGAGCGTCCTCTACGAGCAGAAGGACCGGGTCGTCACCATCACCATCAACCGTCCGGAAGCCATGAATGCGATCGACCCCGAGACGCAGCAGGCGCTGGTCGAGGCCTGGATGCGGTTTCGTGACGACGACTCGGCCTGGGTCGCGATCCTGACCGGCGCCGGCGATCGGGCCTTCTCGGCCGGCGCCGACCTCAAGAAGATGATGCCCGCCGCCCTGTCGGGCGGGCGCGGCTACGACCCGGTGCACCACGGCAGCTACGGCCTGGGAGGCATCACCCGCGGGCTGGAGATCTTCAAGCCCATGATCGCCGCGATCAACGGCTTCTGTCTGGCCGGCGGCCTGGAGCAAGCGCTGGCCTGCGACATCCGCATCGCGGCCTCCCACGCGCGCTTCGGCCTCACCGAGGTCCGGTGGGCCATCATGCCCGGCGCCGGCGGGACCCAGCGGCTGCCACGAACGGTCGGACTCACCAGGGCCCTGCAGATGATCCTCACCGGCGAGCAGATCGACGCCGCCGAGGCCCTCCGCATCGGCCTCGTCAACAGCGTGGTGGCGCCGTCCGAGCTCATGCCCGCCGCGCACGCCGTGGCGGCGACGCTCTGCGAGCGGGGGCCGCTGGCGCTGCGCGCCGCCAAGGAGGCGGTGATCCGCGGCCTGTCGCTGCCGCTGCCAGACGGCCTCAGGCTGGAGGCGTTCCTGGCCGGCACGCTGCGCGGCACCGAGGACGCCGTCGAGGGGCCGCGGGCCTTCGCCGAGAAGCGCGTGCCTCAGTTCAAGGCGCGGTGAGCCGAACCGCGATGACCACCGCCGAGCTGGTCGGGCGCACCCGCGCCCGCCTGGAGCACCGGGCCCGCCGGACAGCGCCGCCCGGACGCCTGGTGCCGGCCGCAGTGCTGGTGCCGATCGTCGACCGCGGCGAGCCCTACCTGGTCTTCGCCAAGCGCACCGAGCGGGTGGGACACCACAAGGGACAGATCGCCTTCCCCGGCGGGATCGTCGACCCCGACGACGGCTCGTTCCTCGCGGCCGCCCTGCGGGAGTGCGAGGAGGAGATCGGGTTGCCGCGGCACGCGGTCGAGGCCCTGGGCGTGCTCGACGACATCGAGACGGTGGCCACCCAGTTCGTCGTCACGCCCTTCGTCGGGCTCGTCCGGGAGAGCGTCGCCTGGCGGCCGGATGGTGAGGAGATCGAGAGGGTCATCGAGGTGCCCTGGTCGGCGCTGCGGGATCCGAGGCGCTTCCGGGTGGAGCACTGGGAGCGGGACGGGGTCCGCCGCCCCGTGTACTTCTACGAGTGGGACGGCGAGACGATCTGGGGGGCGACCGCGCGCATCGTCAAGCACTACCTCGATCTCGTCCAGGAGCCGTGACCGGCGCCTCCGGGCCGACGACACCGGTCGGCCTCTGCGCGCGATGCCAGCACGCTCGGCCGGCGACCTCGCGACGCGGCTCGACGTTCTGGCGGTGCGCCCTCAGCGCTCACGACCCGCGCTTTCCGAAATACCCGCGCCTGCCGGTGCTGGCGTGCGCGGGGTACGTCGCCGGCGGTGACCAGCCCTCCACCGCCGGCGACTCGTGCTCCGAGCGCTCCGGTTAGGAGCGGTCAGGCGCGCGCTTGTGGAAGTGCCCGCGGCCCTCCCCGAGCTTGGCGAACGCTTCCCGCTGTTCCGGGGTGAGCACCGGGGTGATCGCCTGGAGCATCTTCACGCGCTGCTCCACCCCAGCCGCGGCCAGCTGCTGCACCTCGGCCTGCTTGGCGTCGATGCTGGCCTGGTCGGCTTCGATCAGAACGAGGCGGCGGAGCTCGGTCTGGGCTGCCCGCATCTGCTGCCAGTGCTGCTTGCGGGCCTCGGCGTTACGCGTGCGGATCTCGCGGATTGCCTGGACCTGCTGATCGGTGAGCCCCAGCCGCTGCTGGAGCCGCTCCTCCCAGGCGTGATGTCGAGCGTGCGCCCGCTTGGGCTCCTGCGCGAAGGCGGCCGTCGATACCGCGAGGGCGCTGAGGGTCAGCAGCGCGGCGGCCCGGAACAATACGGTGGTTCTCATCCGAAGGGACACCTCCATCGAAGATTCGATACTCGGCAGGTAAGACGGACGGCTGACGTCCGCCGTTTACGCGGTGGTTCGAGCGCGACCTGTCAAGGCCACCACAGATAGAGGAAGCGCGGCCCGGGTGCGGCCAGGGCGGCGAGGCCGGACACGCTCGCCTCGAGCCCCCCACTGGCGCCCTCGGCCCGTGCGTAGTACGTCGCGCGGTACTGCCGCGGCCTCCGGTAGACCACAACGCGCGCTTCGCTCACGCCGGCCGCTTGCCGGGCCAGGGCCAGCGCGTCCGGCATGTAGCCGAGACGGTCGACGAGGCCGTGGGTCAGGGCCTGCTGGGCCGTGAACACGCGGCCGTCGGCCAGCCGGCCCGCGGCGTCGGCAGACAGCCGCCGGCGCTCGGCCACCTTGGCCACGAACTGGCGGTGCAGATCGTCGATCACCGACTGCAAGATCGTCCGTTCCTCGCCGGTGAGGGGACGGAAAGGGCTGCCCATGTCCTTGTGCTCGCCGGACTTGATCGTGGTGGCCGCCACGCCGATCTTCTGCATGAGCCCTTCGGCGTTGACGTTCACCATGATCGTCCCGATGGAGCCGGTCACAGTCGTCGGGTGCGCGATGATCGTGTCGGCGGCCAGGGCGACGTAGTAGCCGCCGGACGCGGCCACGTCCATGAGGGCCGCCACCATCGGGATCTTGGCCCGCTCCCGGAAGAGCTGCAGCTCCCGGTACACGATGTCGGAGGCGGTCACCGTGCCGCCCGGGCTGTTGATCCGCACGACCAGCGCCCGCACCTTCGGATCCTCCTGGGCCTTCTTGAGCTCTTCACGGATGCGGACGAGCAGGGGAACGCGCGCGGGGGGCGAGCCGAGCGTGAGCACCGGCGTCACCGCCTCGTCGCTGAGGATGCCCGAGATGTCGAGGAGCAGGACCTTGGCGTCGCCCCGGCCCTCGACCGTCGTCTCTTCCAGCGGGCGGATGGGCGGCGTGAGGTCGAGCGAGACGACCGAGCAGCCGGCCAGCAAGAGGAAGATCGCGCAGACGGCCCACCGGACAGGCACGGGTCGAGTATACCGAAGCCTCGGCCTTGCCGGCTCGTGGTCCCGAGCGGATAATCGCGCTCCGTGGGCGGGCTCACCATCGACGACGTGCGGGCGGCCGCCCGCCGGCTGGCCGGACGGATCACGCGCACGCCGGTGCTCACCGCCGAGTCCCTGGATCACCGCAGCACCCTCCGGCTCTTCTTCAAGTGCGAGAACCTCCAGCGCGCCGGCGCCTTCAAGATCCGCGGGGCCCTGAACCGGCTGCTCATGCTCACGCCCTCGGAGCGCGAGCGCGGCGTGCTGGCCTTCTCCTCCGGCAACCACGCCCAGGGCGTGGCCCTCGCGGCTCGTCTCGTCTCCACCACGGCGGTCATCGTGATGCCGACCGACGCGCCCGCGTCGAAGGTGGCAGCCACGCGGGGGTACGGGGCCGAGATTGTCACCTACGACCGGTTACGCGAGGACCGCGAGGCCATCGCCCGGCGTCTGGCCGGCGAGACGGGGCGCGTGCTCGTCCCGCCGTTCGACGACTACGCGATCATGGCCGGGCAGGGGACCGCCGCGCTCGAGTTGCTGGAGGAGATCCCCGACCTCGACGCGCTGATCGCGCCCGTCGGCGGCGGTGGACTCATGGCCGGCTGCAGCACGGTGGCGCGGGCGCTCCGGCCCCAGATCGCGATCTTCGGCGTGGAGGCCGACACGGCGAACGACACCTACCTCTCGCTCCACAAGGGCGAACGGGTGACGATCCCGCCGCCGCCGACGATCGCCGACGGCATCCGGCTCACGACCCCTGGCGCGCTGACATTCCCCATTCTCCAGGGCAACCTCACCGACATCGTGCTCGTCACCGACGACGAGATCCGGGAGGCCGTGCGCGCGCTCACCCTCGGGCTGAAGGTCGTCGTGGAACCCACCGGCGCCGTCGCGGCCGCAGCGGCGCTCGCCGGCCACCTGCCGCTTCCCGCCGGGGCCAGGGTCGGCGTGATCCTCTCCGGCGGTAACGTCGATCTCGCGCTCCTGATCGAGATCCTCAGCGGGCGTGGAACGCCGGGATGATCTCCTCGGCCACCCGCTGCACCTGCTCGAGCACCCGGTCGGGCGGGCACATCGGCCGGAGCACGAATTTCGAGCCGCCGGCCCGCACGTATTCCTCCAGTCGCTCGTTCAGCAGGGCGGGGGGCCCGAACGCCGTGCACCGGGCCAGCGTGGCGTCGTCGGCGCGATTGCGGGGGACGAAGGGCGCGGCCATGACCGCCGCCGTCGCTCGGTCGGAGGCCAGGCAGAAGTAGACGAGCGCGCCGAAGTGGTCGGCGGGCACCTCCCGCCCCGCTTCGGCGGCGAGGGCCTGAGTCTTCTCTACCCCGACCCGAAACTGTTCAGGCGTGATGAACGACGGGATCCAGCCGTCGCCCAGGCGCCCCGCCCGCCGCATCGCGGCCTCGCTGTTGCCGCCGATCCACACGGGCAACGGCTGCTGGACGGGTCGGGGCAGCACGGTGATGCGCTCGAGCTGCCAGAACTCGCCGGCGTGGGTCACCTCGTCCTCGGACCAGCAACGGCGCATGATGGCGATGGCCTCGTCGGTGCGCCGGCCGCGCTCCTTGAAGGGCACGCCGGCGGCGCGGAACTCGCGCTCCTGCTCCACACCCACGCCGAAGGCGGGCAGCAGGCGACCGCCGGAGAGGAAGTCGATGGTAGCGAGCTCGCGGGCCAGCAGGACCGGGGTCCGGAAGGGCGTGATCAGCACGCTGGGGCCGAACTTCAGACGCCGCGTCCGCGCCGCCACGGCGGCCATCGCGGCGATCGGCTCGAGCACCGGCGCCGGCGACGTCAGGCGCTCGTTGAACCACAGCGAGTCGACGTCGCTCCGCTCGCACAGGTCCACGAACCGCCAGAAAGCCTCGGCGCCGGCCGCGCCGGCCGGCCAGCCCCCCGGCATGACGCCCAGACGGTACTTGATCTTCATGCCGGGATGCTACCACGCGCCGGATCCCTGGCGGTTCGATCGCGCACCTGCTTCGGCACCAGATCGATGAAGCAGAATCCGTCGCGAGAAACAGCGTCCCCCGGCTGCACGGCGATCTCGGCCGCAAACATCGGTCCAGCGAAACAGAACGTGTGGAACTCTCCGCGTTCCCCGCACGGATCGACGCCGCCTGGCAACTCGGCCAACAACGCCGCGTCGTACAGGCGGCCGACGAAGGCCTCGGGAAGCTTCTTGGGGTCGACGCACGTCAGCACCGCCCGCAGGCCACCGCGCAGCATGCTATGGGCGAGGGCCGGTGTGTCGGCGGCCGAGCACCATAACGGAAAGAGCGGCTCGATCCCCGTGCCGGACAGCATGCGGAGGCGGTACTCCCGCACGTCCTCCAGGAACAGGTCGCCAAAGGCGACGTGCGTCACGCCTTCTTGTCGTGCGCGCCCGATCACCGCACGCATCCTTTCCTCGTACCGGGCGTTGGAACAGGGGAACGGCAGAGGAACTGGCCAGAGGGGCAGACCGGCCGCCAGGGCTTGTTCTTCCACGAGAGCGTGGCGAACCGCGTGCATCGCCACACGGTCCGCGGCTTCGTTGAACGTGGTGAGCAGGCCCACGACCTCCACGTCCCTCCGCTGGCGGAGGACGTGCAGGGTCCAGGCGCTGTCCTTGCCCGAGCTCCAGGAAAGCAGAACGCGGCGCATACGGGTGGTTCCTTTAGAGGCCTCGCCTCGCCCCGGCCTGTGACGCGTTGATCGCATCGGTAAACGTAACACCTCCGCGAGGGCGATCGAAGAGACGCTTGCGTTTGACCTTTGTCCGGGTGCCCGTCTACAATGAACCGCGGTTCATTCGCCCGATCATGCGTGATCCGAGCAAGCCCCAGCAGATCATCGAAGCCGCGATCCGGGTCTTCGCCCGCAACGGCTACTACAACTCGCGCGTGAGCGACATCGCCCGCGAGGCCGGGATCGCCAGCGGCACCATTTACCTGTACTTCAAGACCAAGGAAGAGATCCTCGTCACGCTGTTCCGGGAGAAGATGGCCGAGTGGGTGGACCAGGTGCGCCGCCAGATCGCGGCGGAGCCGGACGCGGTGGCCAAGATCCGGCGACTGGTGGCGCTGCACTTCGGCGTGCTCGAGAAGGATCCCCACCTGGCCGAGGTCGTGCAGGTCGAGCTGCGCCAGGGGCACAAGTTCTTCCGCGGAGCGTCCGCCCACGAAGTGTCGGCGTACTTCGACCTCATCGGCTCTATCCTGGAGCAGGGCATCGCGGCCGGGCAGTTCCGGGCCGACCTGCCCGTCAAGCTGGCGACCAAGATGCTCTTCGGGGCGATGGATCAGGTGGCCACATCGTGGGTCCTGGGCAAGCGTGCCTATCAGCTCAGCGACGCCGCCGAGCCGGTGGCGTCGCTCTTCTTGCGAGGAGTGTGCCGCGATGACGTTTGAGACCCTGCTGTTCGTGCGGGAGGAGAGCTTCGTCGTGATCACGCTCAACCGGCCCCCCGCCAACGCCATCAGCGAGCCGCTCATGCAGGAGCTCAACGAGGCTCTAGCCGCCGTGGAGCAGGACGAGACGGTGCGGGCCGTCATCATCACCGGCAGCGGTGACCGCATCTTCTGCGCCGGCGCCGACCTGGGCTCGGCCTTCGCGGGCGGCAGCGTGGATGCGTTCATCCGCTTCGGCAACGGTGTGCTCAGGCGCATCGAGCGGTTCCCCAAGCCGGTGATCGCGGCCCTCAACGGTCACGCCCTGGGCGGCGGCTGCGAGATCGCCATGGCCTGCCACTTCCGGCTGCTCAAGGAGTCGGCGCGCATGGGCCAGACCGAGTCGAATCTGGGCATCATCCCGGGCTTCGGCGGAACCCAGCGCATGCCCCGCCTCATCGGCCGGACGAAGGCGCTGGAGTTCATGATTCTGGGCACCCAGGTTCCCGCCCCCGAGTGCCTGGCTCTCGGGCTCGTGAATCGTCTGAGCAAAGAGGGCGAAACCCTCGATGATGCAAAGGCTTTAGCCGGGCTCATCGCCAGGCGACCGCCGATCGCCACGCGCCTCATCATCGAGGCCGTGGACGACGGCCTGGCGGGCCCGATCGACCAGGCTCTCGAGATCGAGGCCCGGGCCTTCCTCAAGACGCTGCGCACGGAGGACGCTGCCGAGGGCATCCAGGCGTTCTTCGCCAAGCGCGAGCCCGAGTTCAAGGGGCGCTGAGGATGGACCTGGGCATCCGCGACCGCGTGGCCATCGTGACCGGGGGGGCCCGCAGCCTGGGCCGGGCCGACGTGGAGGTGCTGGCCGCGGAGGGCTGCCGGGTCGCCGTGCTCGACCTCAACGCCGAGGGCGCGGAAGAGGCGGCCAAGGAGGTCACCGCGGCCGGCGGCGTCGCCCGTGGCTACGCCTGCGACGTGCGCGATGCCGGGCGCGTCGCCGAGGTGGCGGCAGCCGTGGAGCGCGATCTGGGGCCGGTCTCGATCTGCGTCAACAACGCCGGCTTCGTCTACACGGTGGGTCAGCTCAAGGACACGCGGCTGGAGGACTGGGAGCTGAACCTGGCGATCAACCTCACCGGGACCTTCAATGTCACCAAGGCCGTCTTCCCGGGCATGCGGGAGCGGAAATGGGGCCGGATCGTGTGCATGGCGTCCATCGCCGGCCTCATGGGCGGGTTCGGGCAGGCGGCCTACGCCACCACCAAGATGGGCGTGATCGGGTTCGCCCGCTCGGTGGCGCTGGAGGGGGCCCGCCACAACGTGACCTGCAACGTCATCGCGCCGGGGATCATCGGGCCCAACGCCAGGCTCTCTCCCCTGTACGACCGCATGGTCAAGCGGGTGGCGATGCAGCGCGAGGGCGAGCCGGAGGACGTGGCCAGCGCCATCGCCTTCCTGTGCTCGGAGCGGGCCCGCTACATCACCGGGGCGGTGCTGACCGTCACCGGCGGCATGGATCTGTTCACCTTCTAGAGGAGGGGTGTGATGGCGACCGTGAGCGAAGTGTTCGACCAGATGGCGAGCCGGTTCCGCGCCGACAAGGCCACCGGCACGAACGCCGTCGTGCAGTACGACATCACCGGCGAGGGCGGCGGGACCTGGCACGCCACGATCAAGGACGGGGCCTGCGCGGTGCAGCCCGGGCCGGCGACCAATCCCAACCTGACCCTGTCCATGGCGGCCCAGGACTGGCTGGACATGGTCTCGGGCAAGCAGTCGGGCCAGATGCTGTTCATGTCGGGCAAGCTCAAGCTGAAGGGCGACATGGGGCTGGCCATGAAGCTGGGGTCCATGTTCTCGATGTAGGCGAGGGCTGGGCGCGGCGCCTTGTGAGCATTGACGCAGGGTGTTAGACTCCCTGCGACAAGGAAGCCTGATGGCCTACGTCATCAAGCGCTACTCGAATCGCAAGCTCTACGACACGCAGGAAAGCCGCTACGTCACCCTCGAGGAGATCGAGGAGATGATCCGGGCGGGCAAGGAAGTATCCGTGGTCGACGCGGCCTCCGGCGAGGATCTCACGTCGGTGACGTTGACCCAGATCATTCTGGAGAACGAGCGGACCCGTCGCAGCGCGCTGCCCCCGGCGTTCCTGCACCAGCTCATCAAGTACGGCGAGACATGGCACGACTTCGTCCAGCGTTCCATGCGGGCCAGTCTCGAGGGGATCGTCTCGAACCAGCGGGAGATGGAGCGAATCGTCCGCGAGTGGGCGACGCGGGCCGGATGGCCGGCGAGCTCCGGCCGGGCCGAACCCAAGCGAGAGGGCGATCCCGACGCCGACCGCCTGCGCCAGGAGGTGGCCGCGCTCCGCGAGCGCCTGCGCGCGCTGGAGGAGCGGCTCGAGAAACGCCGGGCCGAGAAGTAGCCGTCCGAGCCCCTGCCTGAGCGATCATTGTCTCGGGCCTGGCCGAGCGTTGTTGACAACGCGCTGCGTTACGACCGGGGTCGGGTCGCGCAATGCGTCACACAGCAGCGTGATACGGTTCTGGCCCGATCCAAGGCGTCCGAGGAGGCAGGCTGATGGCCACCAACGATACCCTGGCCCGGATGTTCTGGAGCAGGGTCGAGCGCAGCGCCGACAAGCCCGCGCAGCGGTTCAAGCGCGACGGCACCTGGCACACCCTCACCTGGCGGCAGGTCGGCGACATCGTGCAGGAGCTGGCCCTGGGGCTGATCGCGCTCGGCCGCCAGCAGGGCGACACGGTGGCGCTGCTCTCGGCCAGTCGCATGGAGTGGGCGCAGGCCGACATGGCCATCCTCAGCGCGGGCTGCGTGACGGTGCCGATCTATCCGAGCTACCCGCCGGAGCTCATCGCCTATGTCGTCAACGATTCTCAGGCCCGGACGCTGATCGTCGAGGATCCGGTCCAGCTCGCCAAGGCCCTGGAGGCGCGGGGCAAGATGGAGTCGCTCGAGCACATCGTCGTCATCAGCGGGTACGAGGCCCCCCAGCCCCCCGAGATGATCCTGACCTGGCAGTCGCTCCGCCGGCTCGGCCGGGACTGGCGAGCCTCGTTGCAGTCCACGCTGGCCGAGCGCCTGGCCGCCACGCGGCCGGAGGACGTCGCCACCATCGTCTACACCTCGGGCACGACCGGACCGCCCAAGGGCGTCGTGCAGACGCACGGCAACCACATGGCCGCGCTCAACGCGGCGGGGCAGGAGCGGCGCGTCGAGGAGGGGTGGGTGCACCTGCTCTTCCTGCCGCTGGCCCACTCGTTCGCGCGACTGGAGTCCTTCATCGGGCCGTTCGAGGGGTTGACGACGGCGTTCGCCGAGAGCCTGGACAAGGTCGCCGAGAACCTGCGCGAGACACAGCCGCACTTCATCTGCTCGGTGCCGCGAGTGTTCGAGAAGGTCTACGCGAAGATTCTCGCCGGCGTGGCCGTTTCCTCCCCGCTCAAGCAGCGCATCTTCCACTGGGCGCTGGGGGTGGGGCGCGCGGTGAGCCGGCTGCAGCAGGACGGCAAGCCGATTCCGGCCACCCTGGCGTTGCGCCATCGCATCGCCCACAAGCTGGTGTTCGCCAAGCTCCACGCGGCCCTGGGCGGGCGCCTGCAGTATGCGGTGAGCGGCGGGGCCCCGCTCTCGCGTGACATCGCCGAGTTCTTCCACGCCGCCGGCATCCTGGTGCTGGAGGGCTACGGGCTGACCGAGACCTGCCCGGTGCTCACGGCGAATCAGCCGACCCGCTTCAAGTTCGGCTCGGTCGGGCGTCCCGTGCCCGGCGTCGAGCTGAAGATCGCCGCCGACGGGGAGATCCTGGCCCGGGGAGCGAACATCGCCACCCGCGGTTACTTCAAGCAGCCCGACGCCACCCGGGAGGTCTTCGAGCCCGACGGCTGGTTCCACACGGGCGACATCGGCCACCTCGACGGCGACGGGTTCCTCTACATCACCGACAGGAAGAAGGACCTGATCGTCACGGCCGGCGGCATGAACATCGCGCCCCAGAATGTCGAGAACGTCCTGAAGGCCGATCCGTTCATCAGCCAGGTCATGGTCTACGGCGATCGCAGGCCGTACGCGGTGGCGCTCATCGGCCTGAACCCGGAGGAGCTGCAGAAGTTCGCCCAGGAGCAGGGGATCATGGTCAGCGACCCCGCCGTGCTCGTCAAGGATCCCCGGGTCATCGAGCGCGTGGAACGGATCGTGGAGGAGAAGAACACCAAGCTGCAGTCGTATTCCCAGATCAAGAAGTTCTCCATCCTGCCCTCCGACTTCAGCCAGGAAGGCGGCGAGCTCACGCCCACGCTCAAGGTCAAGCGCAAGGTGGTCATCGAGAAGTACCGGGACGCCCTGGAGTCGCTCTACCGGTGACGGCCCTCGGCGGGACAGTGGCGGTGATCACCGGCGCCAGCCGTGGGCTGGGCCGCGCCATGGCGGTGGCGTTCGCCGAGGCCGGGGCCGACATGGCGCTGGCCGCTCGGTCCAAGCCCGACCTGGAGGAGACCGCGCACCTGGTGCAAGCGGCCGGGCGCCGCGCGCTGGTCGTGCCGACCGACGTGACCTCCTATGCGGAGGTCGAGACCCTGATGACCCGCGCCCTCCGGGAGCTCGGGCGACTGGACATCGTGGTCAACAACTCGGGGGTGGCCCGGGTCAAGCCCCTGGTGGAGTGGACGCCCGACGAGTGGCGGGCCCTCGTCGACGTAAATTTAATGAGCGTGCTCAACGGGTGCCGGGCGGCGGCGCCCCATCTGATCGCCCAGCAGGCGGGCAAGGTCATCAATGTGTCCTCGATGCTCGCCGCCGTCGGCCTGGCCGGCTACTCGGTCTACTCGGCGACCAAGGGCGCCATCATCGCCTTCACCCGCACGATGGGGGTCGAGTGGGCCCGCAACAACATCCAGGTGAACGCCATCGCGCCAGGCTGGTTCGACACCGAGATGTCGGCCCCGGCGTGGCGGGAACCCCGCATCGGCGAGCGGCTGGTCCGCGACATCCCGGCGCGGCGGATCGGCCGACCGGAAGAGATCGGCCCACTGGCCGTCTACCTCGCTTCGGCGGCCTCCGACTTCATGACCGGGCAGACGATCTTCCTCGACGGCGGCCACACGGCCGCCTGACCCGCCGGGCCGGGCGATTGTTGTCCGGCCAGGGCTCCTCGGGTACAGTGGGCCGCCATGAACGCCGCCGTCCTGCACGGCCCACGGGATCTGCGCGTGCATGCGTCGCCGGATCCGGTGCCCGGCGACGACCACGTCCTCGTCCGCGTGGCCGCGGCCGGGCTCTGCGGCACCGACTACAGCATCTGGAGCGGGGACCGGCGCGTGGCCTACCCGCGGATCATGGGCCACGAGTTCCTGGGCGAGGTGGCGGCGGTCGGCCCCGGCGTCACGCGGGTGGCTCCGGGAGCGCGCGTCGTGGTCGAGCCCAACTACTCCTGTGAGCGCTGCCCGCTCTGTCTCGAGGGCAACCGTAATCTCTGTCTGAGCCGGACGGCGGTCGGCATCGACACCGACGGGGGATTCGCCGACCTTGCCCGGGTGCCCGCCCGCTGCTGCTGGCCGGTCCCCTCAGGCCTGGCGACGGACGATGCGCTGCTGGCCGAGCCGCTCGCCGTCGTCGTGCGGGCGGCCAACCGGGGCGGTGTGCGGCAAGGGGAATCGGCCGCCGTGCTGGGGGCCGGGACGCTGGGGCTCCTCGCCCTGCAGGTGCTGCGGGCCCGGGGGGCCCGCGTGCTCGTGGTGAGCCGCACGGCACGGCGCTTCGAGCTGGCGCGGACGCTCGGCGCCGAGGCCACCCACGTCGCGGCCGAGGGCAGCCTGGAGACGGCGGCGCGAGGGTTCTCGGGCCGCGAAGGCGTGGACCTGGTGATCGAGACCGCGGGCACGCCCGACGCGGCCGGCCACGCCCTCAGCCTGGTGCGCCCGGGCGGGCGCGTCGTGCTGACGGGGCTGCCCCACGCGCCGGCGCCCCTCAGCATCTTCGGCGTCGTGCGCCGCGAGGTCACGATCCTCGGCTCGATGATCTATCAGGACGAGTTCCCGCAGGCCCTGCGCCTGCTCGCCGAGGGCCGGGTGCGCGGCGCCCCGCTCATCACCCACCGCTTCGGCCTCGAGGCCATCGCGCAGGCGTTCGTCGCGCACCGTGACCCGACGTCCATCAAGGTCGCCGTGCTGCCCCGGCCCTCCTGACATGGCCTTCGCGATCATCAACGGCATCCGGATCCACTACGAGATCGTCGGCGAGGGCGATCCGGTGCTCCTGATCAACGGGCTCTCGGCCCCGGCGGTGAACTGGGGGCTCCAGGTCAAGGCGCTGGCGCCGCACTTCCGGGTCGTCACCTTCGACAACCGTGGCGTGGGCGAGACGGATCTGCCGGCCGAGCCCGTGTACAGCACCGCCCAGCTCGCCGACGACGCCGCGGCGCTGCTCCGCCATCTCAAGATCGCGCGGGCCCACGTGGTGGGGGCCTCGATGGGCGGCACCATCGCCCAGGAGCTGGCCCTGCGCCACCCGCGGCTGGTGCGCTCGCTGGTGCTGGCGTGCTCGTGGGGGCACGCGGACGCGCGCTTCCTGCACACGATCGAGTCGTGGATCGCGCTGGCCCACCGGGTGCCCGTCGAGGAGCGCCACCGTCACGTCCTCTACCCCTTGCTCTACAGCCCCCGGTTCTTCGAGAAGAAGGAGAACCTCGAGACGGTCTTCCAGCGGACGATGGCCTATCCTCACCAGACCAAGCCGGAAGCCATCGAGCGCCAGGGCCGCGGCATCCTGGCCTGGAACGGCACGCGGGTGACCCGGCTCAAGGCGATCCGGGTCCCCACACTGGTGCTGGTGGGCCGAGACGACATCCTCACGCCTCCGGAATTCTCACGCCGCCTGGCCGGGCTGATCCCTCGGGCCCGTCTGGCCGTGCTGCCGGGCGGCCACGCGTTCTTCATCGAGGAGGCCGAGCTCTTCAATCGCGCGATGCTGGGGTTCCTGCGCGCGGTCCGGGCGAAGTGAGCGCCGCCTGACCTGGTTCGTTCTCGCGCTGGCCTCGGCGCTGTTCCAGGTGCTGCGCAACACGACGATGAAGCGCCTGGGCCACGCGCTCGACGAGTACATCAACGTGTGGGGTCGGTTCACCTTCCTGCTGCCGTTCGCGCTGATCACCGCGTGGGCGACGGGCTGGCCGGAGCTGGGGCCGGGCTTCGCGGGCTGGTGTCTGGCGTTCGGCGTGTGCCAGACCATCTCCACGCTCGCGCTGTCCAAGGCCCTCAAGCTCTCGGCCATCTCGCTGGTCACGGCGCTGTGGAAGGTGAGCCTGCTGGTGCTGCTGCTGATGGGGTACGCGTTCGGCGAGCGTCCCAGCGCGCTGGGCGTGGCGGGCGTCCTGCTCTCGGCCGCCGGCGTCTACCTGCTCAACGTCTCCCGGGCCCGGATCTCTCCGTGGGCCCCGCTGGTGGTGCTCGTCACCGACCGTGGCCAGCGCTACACTCTGCTGGCGGCCCTGTTCTACGCCCCCTCGGTCCTCACGATCAAGGAGGCCATCCTGGCCTCCGATGCCGCGACCGGCACGCTGGGCGCGTACGCGGCGGCGAGCGTGATGATGACCCCCGTGGCCCTGTTCACCTCGGCCCGTCACTTCGGCGCGGTGCCCCGCTACTGGAAAGCGTTCGTGGCGCTCGGGCTGTTCGCCGCGCTCACGACGCTCAGCCAGGGGGTCGCCTATACGCTGACGCTCGCCTCCTATGTGGAGGCCGTCAAGCAGGTGGAGATTGTCTTCGCTATGGCCGTCGGCGTCCTGGCGTTCAGCGAGGCCCAGCGGGTCAGAGAATCCGCGCCGGGGGCCCTGGTGATGCTGCTGGGCATGGTGCTGCTGGCGCTGGCCGGCTAGGCCGCCGCGAGCAGACTTCGCGCTTGACGCCGGCATGATCCGGCTGTATCAGCCGGGCATGGCGCCTGGGATCGGCCGATGAAGACCCGACTGGCGGACGGGGTCGCCCTCTGCCTGACCGACGTCCACAAGCGCTACGGCTCGCTGCACGTTCTGCAGGGGATCACCCTGGAAGTGGGCGACCGGGAGATCATCACCGTCGTCGGACCGAGCGGGTGCGGCAAGACCACGCTGCTGCGCATCGTGAACGGTCTCATCCCGCACGATCAGGGCGAGGTGTTCTTCCGCAAGGAGCCGGTCGCCGGCCCCCGCCCCGAACTGGCCATGGTATTCCAGCACTTCGGGCTGTTTCCCTGGAAGCGGCTCCATCAGAACGTCGCCTACGCGCTCAGCCTGCAGCGTCGCCAGCGAGTGGAGATCGACCGCCTCGTCAACCACTACATCCGGCTCGTGGGGCTGCAGGGGTTCGAGGAGCGGTTCCCCGCCGAGCTGTCGGGCGGGATGCGACAGCGGGTCGGCCTGGCCCGAGCCCTCGCCGCCCAGCCCGACGTGCTGCTGCTCGACGAGCCGTTCGGCGCCCTGGACGCCCTCACCCGCGAGCAGCTGCAGGAAGAGCTGCTGCGGATCAACGAGGTCGAGCCCAAGGCGATGATCTTCGTCACCCACAGCATCGACGAGGCCCTGCTGCTGGGGGATCGCGTCGTGGTGATGAGCCCCCGGCCGGGGCAGATCCGGTTCGAGCTGAAGACCGAGTTCGGACGTGGGCGGAACCTGGAAGCCCTGCGCCGCAGCGGCCGGTTCCAGGCGCTGCGCCACTATCTCTGGGAGGCCATCCGTCACCCCAACGCGGAGCCGGGTCCGGTTCCCGACCAGGGTTGGGTCGAAAAGGAGATGCGTCCGTGACGACTCTTGCGCCCGTTGCCGACGCGCTGCACGCCAAAGCGACCGCCCGTACGCCGGCCTGGCTGGCCTGGCTGCTGGAGCCCCGCGTCTACGTGCGCGTGCTCTCCGTGGCCACGGTGCTGGGCGCGTGGGAGCTGCTCGGTCAGCGCGGGATGATCCCGCCCGCCATCTTCAGCTACCCGAGCGCCATCGTGTCCGCGTTCATCGGGCTGCTGGGGAATGGCGAGATGGCGGTGGCGGCCTATCAGAGCTCGCAGATCCTGTTCACCGGGCTGGGCATCGCCATTCCCGGCGGGATCCTCATCGGCATCCTGATGGGGCGCTTCCGCACGTTCGAGTACGCCGTGGACGTGTTCATCTACGCGCTCTACGCGACCCCGGTGGTGGCGCTGGCCTTTCCCATCGCCATGGTGCTTGGGGTGGATTTCGTCGGAAAGACCACCATCGTCATCTTCTTCGCGATCATTCCCGTGATCGTGAACGTCTTTCACGGCGTGCGCAACATCGACCTCGAGCTCCTGGAGGTCACGCGCTCGTTCTGCTCGAGCGAGGGCCAGCGCTGGCGCGACCTGATCTTCCCCTCGGTGGTGCCCTACCTGGTCGCCGGCCTGGGCATGGCGATGGGCCGCGGGCTGGTCGGCATGGTGGTGGCCGAGTTCCTCATGAGCATCTCGGGGCTGGGGGCCCTGAGTCAGGACTACATCGCCAACCTGGAGCTGGACAAGGGGCTGGCGCCCGTGCTGCTGCTGATGATCGCGGGGATCGTGCTCACGAAGCTGATCGGGGTGTTCGAACACAAGTTCGCCGCCTGGAGAGTTCGCGCGGAGTCCTAACCCACACCAAGGGAGGCAGCCATGAGACGGACAGTGCAGGGGATGGCCGTGCTCGTCCTGCTCGCGTTTCTGCCCTGGCTCGGTCCCGGCGCCGCTGAATCGGCGGACAAGCTGCTGCTCGGCATGCCGGTGAAGCCGCCGAACATGGTGCACGTGCCCGTCTTCTACGCCCTGGACAAGGGGCTGTTCAAGAAGCACGGCCTCGACGTCGAGGTGAAGTTCTTCCGGGGCGGCGGCGCCACCCACCGGGCCGCGACGAGCGCCCAGAGCGACCTCGACGTCGCCTGGGTGCCGGCGCCCATCGCCATGAGCGGGATCTCGGGCGGCAGCGGCCTCAAGATCTTCCACTCCATGGCGTTCAAGAACGAGGCGCAGGTGGCGGCCAAGCCCGGCATCACCTCACCGGCCGGGCTGAAAGGCCTGACCATCGGGATCGAAGACAAGGGCGGGTACAGCCATCTGGGCGCCCTGGCCGTCATGGGGACGGCGGGCCTCACGGACGAGGACGTCAAGTACATCAAGACGCCTCCGCCAGCCCGGGTGCCGTATCTGATCGGGGGCAAGGCCGACGCCGTCGTCATCCACGTGGAGCAGGTCCTCCTGGCCCAGAAGCAGCAGCCGGGGGTCACGAGCCTGGGCGACATCTGGAAGCTCATGCCCGACTATCTCTACGGCGCATTCGTCGCCCCGGAGGCCAAGCTGGAAAGCCGGCGGGACGCATACGTCCGCTTCACTGCGGCGATGATGGAGTCCAACCGGGCCGTCTACAAGGACAAGGCGGGCTACCTGGAAGTCGCCAAGAAGTGGATCGGCCCGGTCTACGCCGAGCACCCGGACATCGTGGACAGGACCTACGAGACCTTCGTCAAGGAGCGGATCTGGTCGGTGAACGGCGGCTTGCCCAAGTCGAGCGTGGAGTGGACGAACACCTTCAACGCGAAGCTGAAGAAGTACCGGGGCGTGCCGCCGACCTACGAGCAGCTGGTGGACCTCCGCATCGGCAAGGAAGCCCTCGCCAAGGTGGGCGAGGTGGAGCCTGCCGAGCAGTGAGGGACGCCATGGCGAGCGGAGTCTCCGGCTTCACCGTGCGGCGCCGGCCGCCCACTCCGGCCCGGGTGCTGGCCAGCGGGGCGACGGACTTCTTGCGCAAGTACGCCGCCGACGCGGAGGCTTCGCTCGCCGTGCCCTTCACAGGCATCACCACCGACGGCACGGTCGTCCCCGGCCTCTTCGCCCTCGCAAAGACCGGGGTGTCGACGCGTCCCATCCAGGATGCGGCCGAGGCGTTCGTCGCCTCGCTCGAGCCCGGGCAGCGGGCGCGCACGCTGTTCCCGGTGGACAGCGAGGTATGGCGACAGTGGAGCAACATCCATCCGTGGATCATGCGGCACGGCGTCTGTCTCGACGAGCTGAGCCCGAGCCAGCGGAGCCGGGCGCTGGCCGTCATGCAGGCGAGCCTGAGCGGGCGCGGCTACGACACGGCCCGCGACGTGATGAAGCTCAACGAGACGATCCGGGAGATCACCGGCAAGGACGACGAGTACGGGGAGTGGCTCTACTGGCTGTCGATCCTGGGGACGCCGTCGGCGACCGAGCCGTGGGGATGGCAGCTCGACGGCCATCACCTCATCGTCAACTGCTTCGTCCTGGGCGACCAGATCGTCCTGACCCCCATGTTCATGGGCTCGGAGCCGGTGGCGGCGGAGAGCGGCAAGTACGCCGGCACCCGGGTGTTCGCCGCCGAGGAACGGGACGGCCTGACCCTGGCGCGCTCGCTCAGCCCCACGCAGCTGGACAAGACGATCCTGGCCCGGGAGCTTCCCGGGGAGCTGTTCACCGCGGCCTTCCGCGACAACTTCGAGCTACGCTACGAGGGCATCGCCTACGGCCAGCTCGGCGACGGCCAGCAGCGGCTCCTCCTCGATCTGATCGACACCTACCTGGGACGCGTCCGCCCCGGCCACGCGACGATCCGAACGGACGAGGTGAAGCGGCACCTCGGGCAGACCTACTTCGCCTGGATCGGCGGGATCGAAGAGCACGCCGTCTTCTACTACCGGGTCCACAGCCCCGTGCTACTCATCGAGTTCGACCATCAGCGGGGGATCGCCTTCGACAACGACGAGCCCACGCGCAACCACATCCACACGGTCGTGCGGACACCCAACGGGAACGACTACGGGCGGGATCTCCTGCGCCAGCATCACGCCGCGTTCGACCACACGCGGCCCGATCACCGGCACGGGCACTAGCGCGGCGACGCGCCGA